>JABABH010000001.1 GCA_014238325.1 Coxiellaceae bacterium
CGAATGAAGATGCGAAGTGGGCTACTGCGAGCGGTATACCTTGGTTTTGATGGCTGGCGAAAAATAAATCTTCGCTCAGCCACTTAAGGAGACAATCGCGGTTGTCCCCTTAAGAATCCCCATCGCGATGAGTCACTTCAAGGGCATGCTTCGCATCTTGAAGTGGCATGGGTATATTCTTTAACAAACTATTGCGGTTGATTTTATGATATTTAAAAAAAACCATGTTCAAATCGGCGTTGATATGACCGCAGATACTATCCGTGCTGTAAAAATTATGACTCACAAAAAAGAAAAACACATAGAAGATAGTGCTGTTATTCCTCTTCGCAAAATGGATGACGAAGCGTTGCTTGCTGCTTTTCTAGCCCTAAAACAACAATTTCACTATCAAAAAGAACCCATTATTTTGTCGCTCCATACTCAACACATATTAACTGAACGAATTCCTTTAGAACGCCCTCTCACTGATGCAGAGGTTGAAAGTTATATTCATCACATTGCTTGCCCACGTTGGGGACAGCCAATTGAAGCCATGTGCTACGATTATTATCTCATGAATCGTCTGCATGGTCATGACATGCTCGTGATCGCTGTTCAACGGAAATTTATTGACTTTCTTTGCCGCGCTTTCCAAGCAGCTCATTGCGTCTTGAAAGCGATTGATGTTGATATCTTGGCTATCGGTCGGCTTCTGAATTATTTAGAAAAGCATCTCATCGATGAGCCTACCGTATTTGCGTTGATGAGGGATCATACCACTAAATTATGCCGTTTCACTCATACCACACTACTCAATATCACCCAGGTGGATGGATGCAATGAATCCACTCTAGGGCGTGCACAACAATTATTTGAGCAAACTTATCCTAAGGTGAAAATCAAAAATCTTATATTATTGGACCCACATGCTATTACAACGCCCCTATCCGAGCTCTTACATGCAAATATCATGCATCCAATTATAAAAAAAAAGAAACTCAACCTTCCCGATAAACACACGGGATTGTTATGGGTCGCTATTGCCCTTGCCCTCCGAGAGGGTAAGCCATGAATAATATTAACTTGCTTCCATGGAGGACGAAACAAAAATATCAACGAATGAGCTATTGGGGTTTAGCTTGGACCATCACTATTTTGATTCACCTCGTCTTATGGAAATACTTTATAACAGCTCACACCCGATGCTTGTCTGCCTCAGAGCAAGCACTACGCGTGCTGGACCAGAACAAAAAACCCGCCTTAACCAGAGAACAACGTCGACAGATGAATAGGATAAAATTATGGGCGCCTGAGTATCACCATACGCATGACATACCAACTATTCTATCACACATAGCAGCCAGTATCCCTCATCATGCAAAACTTACAAAAATACAGTATCAAACCCATCGATATATTTTATCGGGTATCGCAAGACAAGCGAAACCCATCTTTACGATGCTTGAAGCACTACAGACCGTCAAATTATTTAAGAGCACCCAATTAATTTCCTTGAAACACGATGAAGCTATGCACTTTGTTATACAGATTACCTTGGTTCATTAAATGCTTGATGATTTTATTGAGCCAACTACCTATTGCAAGCATAAGCTATTACTTCATATATGCTGATATATCGAAAAGAATGGATGCCCTACAGCACCACATCACAATCTATCAAGCGAATCCTCAGAAAACTATGAGTCTACTAAAAACAAACGAATTACACCAACTATTAAAACCACATCCAAGAAATAATGAACTTATAAAAAAAATAATAGCCATTAGCCTAGCGACACATCTCTCAAGCTGGATATGGAAACCGATACAAACCCATACACAATCTGGTCATGTCGAACGATTTAATATCACTTTACAAGGTCATTTTAATAACATATGCTCTTTTTTAATACAATTATTACAACTGCCTTATGCCATTGTTTTAGATCCCTGGACACTTGTCAAAGGTTCTTCATCTATTCAACTCACGGGTATTATCGAGGTACATTATTTTCAATAATTATCGATACTTCATGCTGCTTTTACTGATTTTAATAACCACCACTCTGTCAGCTGCACATGATCCATTTGCTGACGAAATAGAGACCCCTCCAGCATTACCGAAACCCACATCAGAATTTATCCCTGTTCATTATGCACAAGCCGCTGACCTTGCTAAATTTATTAATAATAAGCAGGCTCACCTGCTGTCTCAAAACGGATATGCTATGGCTGATGTTCGTACTAATCAACTCTGGATACAAGCTACACCAGCACACCTATATTCTATCCATCAACTCATCAAAAAATTAGACATACCCACGCCACAACTGCTCATTAAAGTTCGCATTATCAGTATCGATGAATCACACCTGAATGAATTAGGGATAATCTTTAAATTGCATACCCCATCAGCACCCACCCCACACACCCTCATCCTGGATACCTCTTCAGATAGCAACCATACGTCTATAACAGACATACCCATTCTAAAGCTTAGCAATGGACAAATATTGGATCTCACCCTCGCGGCATTAGCGGAAGATGGTCGTGCACGACTCATCTCTAGCCCAGAATTAATGACCAATGATCGACAAACCGCAAGCATTGAATCGGGCAATAGTATCCCTTATCAGGAAAAAACCAGGGAGGGGAGTACCAGTATCTCATTCAAACAGGCTACGCTTCGCTTAGAAGTGACACCCACTCTACTCCCTCAACATCATATTTTACTCCATCTCATCATTAATCAAGATCAAATTAGCCCCATAAGAATTAATGGAGTGCCCGCAATTACGACCCGGCATATGGTCACGCAAGTCATCGTCGATAACAAAGATACGGTCGTGCTAGGAGGCATCTATGAACAGCGCTCTCAAGACGAACAGAGCGGCATCCCTATATTACGCCGCATTCCTATATTAGGTATTTTATTTAGGCATCACCAACACACACAGCAACGTAAAAAATTATTAATATTCGTGACTCCCACCGTGATTGCACCCCTAAGGCCTACTCATCCTATCCTGCACCCGATGCACCAACGCACTCAGCCAAACATCGTCGTGGCCACCCATAAAAATATATAGCTGACCTGAACCTCTGATGCCTCGATAACCCAAGCCATTCTGTATACAATCACCCGATGAGACACGACCCATCTTATCCTAACCTTTATCTTATCGGACCGATGGCTGCAGGAAAAACAACCCTGCGGCAACTTCTTGCTGCTCAATTCAATAAACTGAGCTATGATCTGGACCGAGAAATTGAAAAACAGACCCAACGTACTATTTCCAGCATTTTCGCTCAAGAAGGGGAGTCATCCTTCCGCCTTTATGAATACAAAGCGCTCCAACGGTTTTCTTCTTTTTCTAATATCATCTTATCGACTGGTGGTGGCACGGTATTATTGCAAGCCAATCGTGATCTTGTATCGAAAACAGGACTCGTAATTTACTTAAGTGTATCAATAGAAGAACAATATCGCCGCATCACTCAACACAAGCAGCATCGTCCCTTATTCAATCTTCAAGATGGACGAGCATCCTTAGCCTCTCTCATGCAAAAGCGACAACCATTTTACGAGGCCATTGCTGACTTTTGTTATGACACCGAAAGCCACTCACTGGCTGGGTTAGCACAACATATCATGACCGATATCGCACACATCTTTTGAGACTTCTAACCCTATGATCAAGCCTATTGAATTATCCGTTGTGACAGATGAGGGCAATTATCCCATTCATATTGGCGAAAATTTGCTACATGATCAAAAATTACTCGAAAAATTTATCAAATCAAAGGAAATTATGATCGTTAGCAATCCGACTGTGGCTCAACATTATTTGGCAGCACTCAGAAACGTATATACTTCTTATCAATGCGATTATTGTCTATTACCCGACGGAGAAGCATACAAAAACCTTAGTAGCTGGCAGGGCATCCTGGATAATTTGGTCACACAGAAACATCATCGTGACACCACTATCATCGCACTTGGTGGTGGAGTCGTCGGAGATATGGCAGGTTTCGCTGCTGCCTGTTACC
>JABABH010000002.1 GCA_014238325.1 Coxiellaceae bacterium
AAAAGAGTCAGGTCGTCTTGAAGGCTTTGGTGCAGAATTGTTGCGTATGCAAGATCGACGGCAGCATGATGTTTATATGGCACCGACCCACGAAGAGGCTGTGACGCATATTGCAGCTCAAACTATACGTAGTTATAAACAGCTACCTATAAATTTATACCATATCCAAACTAAATTTCGAGATGAAATTCGTCCGCGTTTTGGTGTTATGCGTGCACGAGAATTTTTGATGAAAGACGCTTATTCGTTTGACATGACGTCATCAGGCCTGGACCAGAGTTATGAGGTGATGTATGCAACTTATCAACGCATTTTTAATCGTTTACAGCTAAAATATCGAGCGGTGTTGGCAGATACTGGAACGATGGGTGGTAGTTACTCTCATGAGTTCCAAGTGCTAGCTAATACTGGCGAAGACATTATTGTTTATAGTGATACCAGTGATTATGCGGCGAATTTAGAAAAAGCAGAATCGCTGCCCCCAGAGGGTGACCGTCCTGAACCTTCTGCGAGTAGGGTCAAAGTACCTGTACCGTCAGAACTCGACCTATCAGCTTTAGCGAGGCACCTCAATATGGCCTTAGCTAAGCTCTTAAAAACCTTTATCTTAAAAGGTCAGGCTACCCCTTGGATCGCTCTCGTTCTCCGCGGGGATCACTCGCTTAATTTAATTAAAGTAAAAGAGCTACCTGAAGTATTGTACCCCCTTGAATTTGCTAGCTCGGAAGATATGCAAAATTTGTTAGGTTGTGATCCCCATGCCATGGGGCCAGTAGATTTACCATTTCCTTATATTGTGGATCGTGAAGCTGCTCATGCAGCTGATTTTGTGTGTGGTGGTAACCAAAGAGGGTATTGCTGGAAAAATGTGAACTGGGAGAGGGATCTTGGGTTGGGGAAAATAGCCGATATTCGTGATGTGCTGGAAGGAGATAGGAGCCCAGATGGGCAAGGGCATCTACGCTTTGCGCGAGGTATTGAGGTAGGTCATATTTTTAAACTGAATGACCGTTTTAGTCATAAGGTCGATTTCTCCATTTTAGATGAGACAGGTCGTCCCACCTATCTGCAAATGGGTTGTTACGGTATAGGCATATCACGTATCGTTGCGGCTGCAATCGAGCAGCATCATGATCAGCATGGCATCATCTGGCCATCTTCCATAGCACCTTTTTGCGTGGGCCTTATTCCTATTGATTTGCACCGATCGGTTGTTGTCCAGCGTGCCTGTGCTGCTATTTATGCCATGCTCACTGACGCAGGTATTGAGGTATTTTGGGATGACCGAAAAGAGCGTCTTGGTGTATTGCTGGCTGATATGGATTTAATCGGTATTCCACATCGCCTAGTTATTGGTGAGCGCAGCTTAAAGTGCGGTACTGTAGAGTATAAAGCGCGCCGAGATAAAACAGGTTGGGCATTAAATATGGATAATCTTCTGGCTGAGTTAGAGGAGATTTTATCGGCTGATTTGGAGCTAACATGATTGCTTTAATAGCGGCCATCGATCAGCATCGGGTGATGGGACAGGGCAACAGTTTACCTTGGCATCTGCCGGCTGATTTAAAGCATTTTAAAAAAATAACCATGGGTAAGCCCGTCATAATGGGGCGTCGTACTTTTGAAAGTATTGGACGTCCTTTATCGGGGCGGATGAATATTATTCTATCTAAGCAGCCTCATTTTCATACCGATGATAGCGATGTTCGTATATGCCATACTTTGCATGAAGCGCTATGCAATCTGCAAGATATGACAGAAATTATGGTGATTGGTGGGGCAGAAGTTTTTAAGCAGGCCTTACCGATTGCCAGTAAAATGTATTTAACCATCCTTGAACATGCATTTCATGGTGATGTATTTTTCCCCGAATGGGACCAGAAGCAGTGGACAATAGTTTCTAAGGAAGCTCATGTTTCTGAGGATAAGCATGCCTATCCCTATTCTTTTTTAGAGCTCCATCGATGCGGCCAACCCGTCATGCTGGAAGCGTAACTGGGGACGAGATAAGCGAGTTAGGGATTCGTGCGGACACGTCTTATTGGTTTGGTTTGCATTTTTTGCATGGCACGGTGCTCATAACTTGCCATGGATGATGACATTATGTTAGTTTCTTCGTGGTTATCAATCTATTCAGTATTTTTCACACAACGTTGATAAGGGCATATGAAATACTTAGTTTTGATGTTATTCGCGATCAGCGGTATTGTAGTGAGTCACAGTTTGTATGCGTCGCAGTCGGGTGAATCCTCCATGTTAAAGTGCCCTGCTTTGAATGAACTGCAGAAGCTAACGGATCAGCATCACAATATGCTATGGGCCGCCCCGGGAGGTTGGATCAGCTATTCACCGTCCTTTGCTTCGCACCCTAAAGCGCTGATTGCAGTGGAGTGGAAAGGCGTTGAGCTGATGGGTCAAATTCGTTGTGTGTATCGTCCAACTACGGCTGATTTTCCGATCATTCTGTATTATAACCATTTTGTGCCACAACCGATGGGTTATGGGTGGCGTCAGAGTAAAAAATCTCCTCATGTTTGGGTCTGTTACCCAAATGCTCGGCATACTTGTATCTTTAAGGGACCTGCGATGGTGCGCCAACAGAGCGTTGATCAGGAGCTTGACCGGTTAGGTGCGCATTAAGATGATGCATGGTTGAAGGATAACTTGAGGATGAGAATGCAGAGTTTGTGTTTATTATGTAAAAATATATTGGCTATGCTGGTCTTGATGATCTATGCCATGATCACGATCGGTATTTCTGTCATGATCTTGTTAATCGCTGCATTGATGTGGTTATGGCCCAGTCGACGATGGCGGCGCGGTGTGATACGTCAGAATGTCAAAATGGTGACGTTATGGACGGGAGCATCTAATTTAATCATGCGGGCGTATAGGATGCATACTTGGAACATAGAAGGTGATCTTGCTGCATTAGATGCTGATAAATGGTATGTCATCCTCGCGAATCATTCTACTTGGCTGGATATTTTGGTGCTCGGTTATATTTTTAACCGTAAAATACCGGTTATTAAATTCTTTATGAAACGAGACTTGCTGTGGGGATTGCCGATTATTGGGCTGGCATGTTGGGTCTTAGGTTATCCATTTGTTCGCCGCTATTCTCGGGCTCAGGTGCGTAAAAATCCGGCATTAAAAGGTCAAGATATTGCAACGGCTAAGCGAGCCTGTAGTAAGTTTAAAGTCTTGCCGACGAGCATTGTAAATTTTGTGGAAGGCACGCGATCGACGACTAAAAAGCGCATATCCTCTCCCTATGCCTATTTATTGCCTCCTAAAGCAGGTGGCATTGCCTTAGTATCTCGAGAACTTAAAGACGAATTAAGTGGTTTATTAAACGTGACCATTCATTATTCTAGGCCGATGACTTTTTGGAAGTATTTTCGAGGAGACCCGAGTACCATTACCGTTCATTACGAGCAATTGGATATCACGCCTGATTTGATCGGTGATTATTATGGGGATAGATCCTTTCGTCAATATTATCAAAAATGGTTGCAGAAATTGTGGAAACAAAAAGATGCGCGCCTTGAGTCATTGCATCGTTCCCAATGAAGTTTGCTCGTATGCTTAGGATTATCAGTCGCCGTAGTCGCTTAGCACAGTGGCAAGCTCATTATGTTAAGGAGCAGCTGCAGGCGTATTACCCTGATGCTCAATTTCAGATGGTTACTCGTATCACCCGAGGAGATGTGACTCGATCTGCTTTGCAGGATTTGGGTGGAAAAGGTCTATTTGTCAAAGAGTTGCAGCAAGCTGTATTAGATCATGATGCTGATATTGCTGTACATTCTTTAAAAGACATGTCAGTGCATCCGATGCCTGGTTTATCGATGGTGGCTTGTATGAAGCGAGAAGATCCGCGAGATGTCTTGCTCTCTAGAACACGCGATCTATGTGCTAATATGCACGAAGGTGCGGTGATAGGAACGGCAAGCCCTCGACGTTCTTGTCAACTGAAGGCCTTGAGGGAGGATTTTAAGATTAAGCTTTTGCGTGGGAATGTAGAGTCTCGCTTGAAGCAATTAGATGCAGGAGATTACGATGGTATTGTGCTGGCTGCAGCAGGAGTCAAGCGTTTGGGCTTGATGCATAGGGTCGATGATTATTTTAATCCACTGCAATTTATACCGGCTATGGGTCAGGGAGTCATTGCTGTTGAGTGCCGCGTTGAGGATGAAGGGTTGCAACAAAAATTGCTGGTGTTGGATGACCTGAGCACCCGAGTTTGCGTGACGGCTGAGCGGGCTATGAATCGAGCATTAGGTGGGGATTGCTTTACGCCGATCGGTGCTTATGCAGAGCTGCAAGCTGACGTTTTATACTTGGTAGGCATGCTGGGTAGTCTCGAGCATGCTGGTATCGTTCGCGGTCAGGTTGAGGGAGCAGCTAGTCAGGCAGAAGTTTTAGGCTTGGAGTTAGGTCACCAGTTAGGGCGAGAGATGCTGAGCTCTTAAAATTGGATATTTTTTGACCAAGCGGAACAGCAATGTTATACTATTGGGACTTGTGATGCTCGTCGATTCTGATGGGCTTTGCTGATAAAATTTGAGTATGTCACTTCGTTAGGATGGGGTACTACATCATGCAGCGATACGTTTATATAAGACTGCCTGAGATGGGTGAGGTGCAGGTATCTGATATTCGTGTGGAAAATGTATGGAGGCAGTTAGGGGATCGTGTTTATAAGCAAGAGCCGATGTTGCGATTACGCATCGATCGCGTGAAGGAATGCATTGTAGAAGCGCCTTCAACGGGTTGGATTAGTGCTATTTGCTCAGTAGGAACACGCTTTGGTGCTTCTGAGAAGAAAGCGGTATTATGCATTCTTGATACCTTGGAAGCTGCGGAATACCGAGTTGATGCTTCCGAATTAAGCCCTATGACAGAGCTAGGGCAAGACAGTCGTCGCGCGTTAGAGCGTGCTGGGGAGGCGGCCTATGGAACCTTTAGTAGAAACTTAATAGAGCCATCCGTAAAATCTTCAGCTGGCTACGGTCAAAGTAACGGGCTATCCTTAATGCGCCATCCGCTATTATCCCAAGGGAAAACAGGAGCGGATCCAAAATCCAATATTCATGCAGCAGATAATCCAGAGGCACAAGAGAATTTTAACGATATGCAGCACGATTTAGAATTACGAAAACAATTGTCGCCGAACTTGCAACAACAATTAGGGCAGTCTCCGTCGTATAGTCAGGCGCCTACTTTAATGCGTTAACCATGAGGATGATGCTATCAGATGCGATTATGAGGGGCAGTATTGAAGATGTCTCGCGTGAGATTGATCGCTTAGATACGGTCAATTATATCGATCCATACGGCTATACGCCGTTAATTGAAGCCGCTATTGTTAATGATCTTGAAAAAGCTAGACTATTATTAACAGCAGGTGCTGATGTGAATCAACCTGATATAACGGGACGTGTACCCTTACATTGGGTCACGAATCGTTATAATCTGCCTTTTGCGGAGACCTTGCTGCAACACGGGGCTAATCCCAATGCTTATAATACTAAGAGTGGCGAATCGGTATTGGTCACACCGTTACTAAGAGAACAATCTGATTTAAAAGCTCTGTTATTGCAGTACAAAGCGAATTTGCCTTTTGCTTATGATTATATTCATGCCAAACTGATGGGGCATCGTTTTGAGTTGGTGGGAAGCGTTGATATCGTTGATACTCAAGGCGTGTTTGTTGAAGTCGATTATGAGGGATTCTATTCCGAATTTTGTTTGAAGCTGGTTGCTGAGTCCTTGCGTGATTTTCGCCATCATTTTTTAGCACGGCCCCTAAAACCATGGGTTAAATATATTCATGACACCGAAATATTATTAGAAAATGCGAGTCAGTTGCTATGGTATGATCATTACTGGATGGATCCTCGTGAGTATGAATTACCTATTTATCGCTTATTAAAGCGAAATCCACTGGTGATCTCCTTAAATCAGGAAGGTCATGCAGCAACCGTGATTCAGCATCATGATGTATTCGCGATTTGCGATCGAGCGCAAGATTTTTGGTATAAAGATAAGGTGCCTATTTTTAAAATTGGCCGCCCGCAAGCCTTAACTCGGCAATTATGGCTTGACATTTTATATCGTCATCAATCTTTTAACAGCATCTATCATACGCTGCATGAACAACTAGCATTAGAGAAAATCGGGGAAGTCCCCTTATTTAGCAGTCAGCGTGTGGGTACGTGTGCATGGGCAAGTATTGAATGCATTTTACCGGTTTTGTTTTTTATATTAAAAAAGACAGAGAAACAGGAAGTCGATGACGTTTTGATTTTAGAAGATAGCCTGGAATTATTTCAACGCTGGCAAACCTGGGATCAACAGCGTGCTTTGAATATAGTGATAAAAGGCTTCCATGATGCGAGTCCCGCTCGCCGTGCTTCGATGGGCGCGTTGCTAGCAGCGGTATTATTTCAGCGATTTTCAGTCAATCATGCGGAACATTTAGAGCAAGCGCGATGGATTGTTCAATTATTAAAAACGCATGGATATGATTATATTCTCGATAGCTATAAAGAGCAGTATGTGTATCGCCAACCTACCCAGGCAGGAAAGCACTTTATGGCGATGCTCAGGCAAACAGAGGCCCTACTTTAATCTCTCTGATGCCAATCGCACCGACTATTGCAGATTAAAAACTGATTAAATAAGTATCATGTGTTATAATCTGGCGTTAGTTTCTATGTTTTGCGTATATATACCGCTCGCGAATGAAGATGCGAAGCATGCACTTGAAGTGGGATGGGTATATAGGTCTTAAAACTAGATGATCTACAGCGCATAACATGATAGTGATCTATTTTCTTTAATAACCTAGGTGTGACCGTTCCAGCGTTATGGTGCTGTATGGTCTGGAGAGCCATCCTATGATGCAAAGATTATTTTATGGTGTGCTGGTGGGTTTATGGATATTACTATCCGTCGGTTGTAGTCAACAGCATGGAGGGCGGCATGTACAGCAGAATAGGGATCGAGAGCAACATATCATGGTGGGTGTTCCTAAGCCGCTTGCCTC
>JABABH010000003.1 GCA_014238325.1 Coxiellaceae bacterium
CGCCAGCATGTTACTCTCCTGATAGTGTAGAGATCAGTAAGTCAGTCCATTAGGCCGTCGACATACCATTAATATAGCTTAAAATAGAAAAATCAGCCATGATACAAAACATCGCATCCGCCTTTAACTTCTCAAACCCACACCTCTTTTTAAGAGCATAAAGGCTAAGCTATAAAGCAACAGTATAAATAAAACCATAGATAGGTAAGAAACCCAGAGATGCGAATGCGATATCCCCAGAAAACCATACCGAAAACTATCTATGATATAAGCAATAGGGTTGATATAAGAAAAATATTGCCCTATTTTCGGCAATAATTGGATCGAGTAAAAAACACCCCCTAGGTAGATAAGAGGAGTCAGGATAAAAGTCGGAATAATCGAAATATTATCGAAGCTCTTGGCATAAATGCCATTAATAATACCCAGTAAGGAAAAAATACTGGATGCAAATAACGTGGTAAAAACAATATCCAGAAAGGAATAGATCGGCAAGTGCGCAAAAATCAAAGAGACAATCAATATAAGCAAGCCTACCACACATCCACGCAAAATCCCCGTGCTCATATAGCTAAATAAAATAGTCGTATTTAATAAGGGTGCGACTAACACTTCTTCAATACTATAATTAAATTTAGAGGTAAAAATTGAAGAAGCCGTACTGGAATATGCACTGGTGATCACATTCATCATAATCAAACCTGGCGCAATAAACGTAATGTATTGGTACCCTTCCATCATACCGATACGCTTTCCCATCACATGGCCAAATATAATAAAATACAACACGCTGGTTACAATCGGAGGCAATAATACTTGTGGCCAAATACGTAACATGCGTCGCCACTCAATGGACACAATGGTCATATAAGCAATGAATTGTCTTTTGAAATACACAGCCCTTACCTTATTCATCCAGTTATGTTTTCACCGTCAATCTTAAAAATAATTCTTCTAAGCGGTTCGCCTTATTACGCATACTTGCGACTTTGATACCTTCATGCTGAAAAGCTTCAAACAACCTACTCAGACCTGCCGATTGTGGTACTTCCACTTCCAAAGTCATATCGTCAATACGTAGAACAGTATATCCTCTGATATTCGGGATTTCTCGCAAAGGTGAGGATAAATACAAAACAAATCGTTCCGTATCAAGACTCTGCAAGATATCCGTCATACTCCGATGAGCAATGATGGTACCCTGATCAATAATCGCGACATGACGACATAGCTGCTCTGCCTCTTCTAAATAATGTGTGGTCAAAATAATCGTTTTACCTTCTGCATTCAACTCTTTTAAAAATTTCCACATCGAACGACGGACACCAATGTCGACACCCGCAGTCGGTTCATCTAGAATCAATATTTTAGGATCATGAATTAAGGCACGCGCAATCATTAATCGACGCTTGAACCCTCCGGATAAAGTGAGCACCGTCTGATTTTTTCTTTCCCACAGTCCTAATAAGCTCATATATTTTTTAGCCAATGGCCAGGCCTTGTCACGAGAGATCCCATAATAACCTGCTTGATTGAGCACCACATCAATGACGCGGAAAAAAGGATTGCAATTGAATTCCTGAGGTACCAATCCCAACAAAGTTTTGGCAGCAAGAAAATCTTGGTCAATATCATGACCGTATACCAACACTTTTCCGTCAGTTTTTTTCACTAAGGAAGTGATAATACCAATAGTGGTTGACTTACCCGCGCCATTCTCACCCAATAAAGCAAAAAAATCGCCTTGCGCTACTGAAAAAGTAATCCCTTTTAAGGCCTCATAGCCACCTTTATAAATCTTTCGTAGTGTATGAATGGAAAGTGCGGGTTTAGACATGAAAAACTCGTAATAATCTGTACATATCCCTGTATTCTAAAAAAATGGGCGGAAAATATCAAGACGTTTTAGATCGTACCCTAGGTCTGCTCTATTAAAAATGGCTGACCAGTTGCCGTTAAAGGCCTAATTTTGTTGTTTTTTACAACAAAGGTAGAGATAAATCCAAGTAGGAAGCTAGCTTTTCTGTATTCTGTTGATCAGTTAGACGACCCTCTAACCAATCGAGATATACTGTATCTCTTATCAGAAAATCTGGTTGGATCTTCTCTCAGCTCGATTAATCTTGATATTGATATTGAGCCAAGAGTTCAATCTCTTGCAAGGAGAGGCCTGTCACCTCTGAGACAAACTGTGGATCGGCTTGTTGTTCTAACATATTCCTTGCAATTTGCTGCTGGGCTTTCCTCTCGCCTTCATGACGACCTTCAAGACGACCTTCATGGCGACCTTCAAGACGACCTTCATGGCGACCTTCATGGCGACCTTCATGACGACCTTCATGACGACCTTCATGACGACCTTCGTGGCGACCTTTTGTGACCCCTTTTTGGAAACCAGCTTGTTCGAGCTTTTCGGCCAGTGACATGATTTCTTCTCCCAGTGAAGCGGATACGCTGCTACTGATTATTTTAGCGACTTCCGCAGAATTTTCAAGATTCGCTTGAAAAATATAGGCCAAGCTAGCTGAAACATACTCTTTAGCATCAGC
>JABABH010000004.1 GCA_014238325.1 Coxiellaceae bacterium
AGTGACTCATCGCGATGGGGATGCTTAAGGGGAAAACCGCGATTTTTCTTTGAAGTGGCTGAGCGAACATTTATTTTTCGCCAGCCATTAAAACAAAGGTATACCGCTCGCGAATGAAGATGCGAAGTGGGCTATTGCGAGCGGTATATGCTGGATGTGTAGGTTGATGCTGATGCGTCCTATCTGAAGAGTGCCGTCACCATCGCTTTAAACGTGTTTTTTATGCAGTCTTATGGAGGAGAGAGAGATAGACTGATAATGACTCATACCGAAGTGAATCATATATTTAAGCATCACAAATAGGATAATGCTGGTGGCGAGTATAGCCTCAACGATAGCTCCTATCCATAATCCATGTGCGTAGTGGGCTAATAAACCGGTATGGCTGGCCCATAGGCTGAATTTGTACATAGCCGTAGCGCTGATGGCAAGCGGAAAAGTATAGGCAGAGAAAGCAGGTGAAAAGGGTAAGCGCAGCAAGTGAAACATCATAATATAAACACAGATAGTCATGGCCACCGCAATACCAAATAAAGTCACGACGAGTAATGGATTGGGGTGATGGACCACGGTCAAATACCCGGCTAGCGTTAAGCTGCCTGGAGCAGCTAAAATAGCTAAGGTGGGTTTTTGTGCGGCAGGTATTTGTGTTGATAAGATTAATCGAGACAACACAATGGGTAGCATCAACAGGAAGGCGATGATACCCAGGATTAAAATACCATGAGCTAGGGGTAAGTATTGGCTATTGGGTACGGTTAAACAAGAGACCACCATACCGATGGGGGGCACGTACCAAGCGGGAATAATATTTCTAAAATCAAATTGCCTGATTTGGTGTACAATAAAAATGGAGCAAAATACAATATGCATCATGACAGCTAACAGCCATAGCGCTTCTCCGGATAGGGGCGCATACTTTGCCAGTAGCTTACTGAGTATCATGGTGGTCATGAGCATAGTGGGGATCACGCTCCCCAAAACGGGATGCTTCAACTCATCCCAGAAGATAGAGGGATGTCGTATAAATTTCATGATAAGAGGAAGGATCAGCAAACTAGCAAGGCAGCACCCACATATAAAGATTTTACCAAACATAGGCAGGCAGACTGACCAGAACAAGGTGATGCCTGAGATGCCTAAGGCTAGTCCAGCAATGGGGGTGGGGTATTTTTTCATGTTTTTCATGGATGATGCTCCTGATGTCCATCATAACAAAGACACCTATTACATGTAAAATGAATATAAACGATATCTTTAATCAATAAAATTGATATGATAAACAAAAAGCGACTACAGCTCTTCGTCTTAACGTCTAAATACGGCAATCTTTCTCAAGCTGCGGCTGAACTGGCTATGTCTCAGTCTGCAGCGAGTATGTCCTTGGCTCAACTGGAGAGCAGTTTGGGTGCTCCTTTGTTTCACCGTGTGGGCAAGCGTTTATGGCTCAATGATGCGGGGAAAAGGGTGCTACCTAAGGCCATTGATCTATTAGTAAAATTTGATGAGCTCGAAAATATAGCAAGCAATGAATATGAAGCACAGGGACATTTGCATATCGTCGCGAGTACGACTATTGCTGAGTATGTACTGCCGAATCTCGTATACAATTTTACCCGTCAATATCCCAAAGTTTTGCTTGAATTAACGGTATGTACTTCCTCTGAGGCTGCACATAAAATCTCAACCTTTGAGGCAGATTGCGGGTTAGTGGAAGGGCTTAAATTATTGCCCAATCTGAGATACATCCCTTGGGTGCAGGATACCCTTGCGGTCTTTTGTCATCCTGAGCATCCGTTGGCTTCACAAAAAGCAGTAACAGCTGCTGATCTCATGCACTATCCTTGGGCTATGCGAGAAAGTTCTTCGGGTACGCGTCAAATATTAGAATCCGTGTTAGCAAGTACGTTGCCGACTGAGATCCGTATCCTATCCAGTTCGTCTGTCATCAGACAAGTGGTAGAACAAGATAACCGGTTAATTGCTTGCTTGTCGCGTTATTGCCTGCGACATAGCTCAGTGGTTGATATTACGCCGAGAGCTTGGAAGCTCCAGCGATATTTTTATTATATTGACGATGAGGCACGAAATTTAGGCCATGTCGCCAGTTTATTTTTAAAGCATATCAACTTGTCATGATGCTGTATCGCGATCCTAAACTATTCTACCTCAGCTACGATCAATTTTTTTATTGAGAGCCTTGGGATGGACGTGCTAGTTTGCTTACATACGAATAAAAATAATACACAATAGCAAGAAATACGAGTATACCTAGTATTTTCGCGATGGGTTGAAAGGATACAGAGGCTAAATTTAGAGGAGTTTGGGAACCCGTGATCGTGATAATCACAGCCAGCAGTATACCAAAAATGGAATCGCCTACAATTAAGCCGGATGCAAATAAAGTGCCACGGCGTTCGGTCGCGGGTTTCAGGCTGTGATCTTGAAGAGAACGGTAGACGCAGTATGAGATAAAAGAGCCTATAAAGAGTGGTAACGTAATGGCTGGGGGAAGGTAGATTCCAATACCCATACTAAAGACCGAAATGCGATGTTTATTTTTTTGCTGCAATAGGGTGTTGATGATCAGTATCACGATCCCTAAAGCTACACCCATCAGGATATAACTCCAATCGATGCTTTCTCCAATAATGCCTTTAGCTAAGGTGCTGATGACCGTCGCTTGTGGGGCGCTTAAGGCGAGATGCGGGTCCATGCCTGGGTGAGGGAGGGCACCGACGAATCCGTAGGCTTGGTAGAGCTGATTTAAGACGGGTGCGATAACAAATGAGCCAATGATGACGCCAAACATCAAAGCGAGCTGCTGTTTCCAAGGGCTGGCCTTAATGAGGTAGCCGGTTTTAAGGTCTTGCAGATTATCATTAGAAATAGCTGCCATAGACACCACCGCTGATGTCGTAAATATGGCCATCGCAATGACATATTTTAAATTGACAAGATTATGGGCATCTGGAGAGCTGTGAAAAATCAAGGATAAGATTAAGGCAATGATCACTGTGCCGATAATAGCAATGCCCGATATGGGGCTATTGGAGGATCCCACTAATCCAGCCATAAAACCACTGGCTGCGGCGACAATAAACCCGATACCTATCGCCAGGAAAGCGCAGATGATCGCTAAAGTGATCAGAAAGCTGGTAGAGAAATTCGTGTGACCATGCAATAGAAAATAGATAAATAACGCGATTAAA
>JABABH010000005.1 GCA_014238325.1 Coxiellaceae bacterium
ATTCCAAATATCCAATTGATGCCCGGCCATATATTTCAGGTGTCAATTTATACAGATAATTGACCGTCAAGTTTTCTAGCGCCGGGCGACCTTCACGAAAATACTGTGCTTGATCAGAACGTACATGAGGCAACACAGAATCCGATACGCGCGATATTGTATCAAGATTACCAATAATCGGTTGAATGATGGACCCTGCAAAAAACAAACCCGGCTTTAGATCATAACGCACACGTGCGCGTATCCCCAACTCCCCTCGAATGGGGCTATTTGGATCAAAGAACGAAACCCGAGATGATGGTTTAATGCTCCAAATAAAATCTGGATACAGATTTTCAGCATAGACCGCATCAGGATCTACAACTTTTACAGTATTCACCATGGCTTGATGACGCAAAAGCTCTGCTCCTTGGGGGTGATGTTCCAAGGTTTCAATTGTGGATCGCGCCAAGACTATTTCAGATATTGGAATGCCATTTTGCATAGGAACAATTACAAACGTCTCAACAGATGGTGGTAAAACGCGTGTAAGGGCACGTGCTGTTCTGCCAATCGCTTGCGCCTGATACACGTATTTTGTGTTGCGGATGTATACTGTGGCTTTGTTACCTTCGACTTTCAACGCTTCCAGTTTTATCCCTGTCGCTTTCAGAGTTGATGCAACCGGAGCACGATAAGTCATCGAAGATCGTGATGTTGCCCAAGACGTATCATAAGTTTGGCCATGTGTTAGGGTAGGGCGTTGTAGAACAGGTAAAGCCGCGCCATCAAACCCAGACGGATTGGCACTGCGTTTCGGATTAAGTGCAAAAGATACATGCACCCCAAATTCAGAGCCATATAAATAGTAAGCCGCCACATCAATCGATCTGGATAATTTGTAATTCAAGCCAAAATTCCACTTGGACTCTTGGATAAATAAATTTCGATCGATTGCTTCTTGAACATAAGCATCCGATGAGTGTTCTATTTTCAGGTTCAGCCCTTTAATCGGTGTTTGCCATTCAATTCCACCAAAGAAATCTGTATCTCCGCGAAACCAGTTTCCAGTATCAACGGACCCACCTCGTCCAAAATTGATGGCACGGTTTGTATAACCAGATTGCCCACCAAAACGGCCCCATCCAAGCCCAGCAGTTACTTTTATACTGGGAAAAATATGCTTTGTGGCAACAATATATTCACCAGAATAAACACCGGTACCTATAAAGTCTTGTATACCGATAGCCACGGCTGGTTGAAAACGCAGCTCTTTTAAAACTTGAAATCTAACATCAAAGCTTCTGTCAAAAAGTGCAGCCGGAACAGCACCTGCAGCTTCTTGAATTTTCGTATACCGAAATGATCCAGATAATCGCGGCGTAACTTGAAATGTCAGCGTATTACGTTGACCTCCTTTGAAATAAGAAGCCGTTGCATTTATTTCCGCATCCGGCTGACTTTCCGCCGTTGGCATATCTATCAAACCCGTTGTGCCAAACGAATTTAATGTAGGCGCCATTACATCTTGAGCCAAAAGGGTCGTACTGAAAAAAGCATTTGCAAGTGCGGCTGCTTTAATAATCTTGGAAATACGCACGAAATATCCCTTTATTATGCTTACGTTTAAGTTCGTCCCACACAATCAATAAGTGTAATTATTAACTGATACTTTATCAAAGGACGAGTGCAAAAATACCATAGGTTGCAAAAAGTTAATGCTGGATGCGAATGCCACAGTATAAATCGGCGAAACAGCGCCGCATGGAGTTAGCCCGACTTGCCTCTTTATGCGTAGCCGTTACCGTTAGCTGACAATAAAAATATGGAGAGATAAATGCAGACCTTTTCACGCCGCGTGGCGCTAACATTAATCATAACCACTTTTATTGGCTGTGGTACGTCAGCGGACGTCAAACAGGGTACTGCTAAAATCGATACAATTCCCCTTTACCCAAATGAAACACCA
>JABABH010000006.1 GCA_014238325.1 Coxiellaceae bacterium
TGGAGCTGGCAATCCTGATAAGTTTGTAGGTCGTGAGCCAGAAGGCGCTGCGATGGAAGAGCAAGGATTTGGCTGGAAGAACAAAAAGGGTAGCGGTAAGGGTGGAGACTCTATTACCAGTGGTATTGAAGGTGCTTGGACCCCACACCCGACTAGGTGGGATCATGAGTATTTTGATGTTTTGTTTGGCTATGATTGGGAGCTAACCAAGAGCCCAGCAGGTGCCAATCAATGGACCCCAACAAAAGAGTCCAAAGCTGAAAAAGCGCCAGCTGCCCATAATGCTTCCAAAAGCGAAGCGCTTATGATGACGACAGCAGACATGGCTTTGAGAATGGATCCTGCTTACGAGAAAATTTCTCGTCGCTTCCATAAAAACCCTGATGCTTTCGCTGATGCGTTTGCCAGAGCTTGGTATAAATTGACTCACCGTGATATGGGCCCGATTTCCTGTTATCTCGGCAAAGAAGTTCCAAGTGAAGAGCTTATCTGGCAAGATCCGGTGCCTGCATCTGATCATAAATTGATTGGAAAAAAGGATATCGCCAAGCTCAAAGCTAAAATATTAGCATCTGATCTTACCATCTCACAATTGGTTTCAACCGCGTGGGCATCTGCTTCAACCTTCCGTGGTTCGGATAAACGTGGCGGCGCTAATGGCGCTCGTATTCGTCTTGCGCCCCAAAAGAATTGGAAGGTAAACAAACCTGCTCAACTGTCAAAAGTGTTGAAAAAATTGGAAGACATCCAAAAGAAATTCAACAAATCTTCTGGCGGAACTAAAATTTCTTTAGCTGACCTGATTGTACTTGGTGGGTGTGCCGCAGTTGAAAAAGCGGCTGAAAACGCTGGCCATAAAATTACTGTACCATTCACATCGGGACGCACTGATGCATCTAAAGAACAAACCGATGTCGATTCATTTGCTGTGCTTGAACCTAAATATGATGGCTTTCGAAACTATCGTCATGATTCACAGACCCGTTCTCAAGAAGAGCTTCTGGTGGATCGTGCTCAACTAATGACATTATCAGCTCCTGAGATGACTGTGCTTGTTGGCGGTATGCGAGTTCTTGGTGCTAATGCAGATGGCTCAAAAAATGGTGTTTTCACCAAGAAAAAAGAAGAATTGAGTAACGACTTTTTTGTCAATCTTCTTAGTAGAGATATCAAGTGGGAGCCTACGTCAAAATCTTCTGAATCATTTGAAGGAAAAGATGTGAAAGGGAAAGTTAGATGGGTGGGAACACGCGCCGATCTGGTCTTTGGTTCAAATTCGATTTTGCGAGCTTTGGCGGAAGTCTATGGTTCTGATGATTCTCAAAAAGCGTTTGTACGCGATTTTGTTGCCGCATGGGACAAGGTCATGAATCTTGATCGCTTTGATTTAGCATAAAATTTAAAGCACTCTGGAGATTATCATTTCCAGAGTGCTATTCATCTATCGATGATGAAATATACTAAGATGCCCAGACAATATTCAAATCTGGTCTTGCTTTTAAGACATGAGAAACGGGCATTTCATCGCTAATCGTAGCGCCAATTGCTTTTTCCAATACGCTTCGTTTTTCTATTCCCTCAATATGGAGGAACAGGCTTTTTGCACTCACAATAGCTGGTAAAGTTAGTGTCACGCGAGATTCTGAGCTATCAGGCACTTCCATGTCTATGATAACTTTGTCACTCCTAAGGGATATTGCCTCGTTTAGATTATTGCCGTTTGGAAACAACGAAGCCGTGTGCCCGTCCGTTCCCATTCCAAGGATCATCACATCAATTGGTAAAAGCCTAGAAAGCTCATCTTCGATACTGTTGATCTTTTCCGCCCTCAGATCATTACGAAACAAAGGGATAAAAGTCGCTTTTGTTGCGTGATTTTGTAAAAGCGTTTCTTTCACCATTTTTTGATTGGAACGAGGATGCTCTGGGCTAACCCAACGCTCATCAACCAGCGTTATGGAAATGTGCTCCCATTCAAGTTCAATGTTTGAAAGCGCAAGAAAAAATGCTCGTGGCGTATTTCCTCCAGAAACAGCAAGGCTTGCTTTTCCCTCTTCAGCAATCGCAGTAGTAAGAA
>JABABH010000007.1 GCA_014238325.1 Coxiellaceae bacterium
ATGGTTTTCTATGTTATTTGCGGCGGGTATGGGGATTGGCCTTATGTTTTTTGGTGTTGCTGAACCCTTGCAGCATTATAGTCATCTGCCCGATGTGCCATCAGGCACGATGACGGCAGCCCGAGATGCTATGAATATGACTTTCTTTCACTGGGGGTTGCAAGCATGGTCGGTGTATGCGATTGTGGGCGTTGCTTTAGCTTATTTTTCTTATCGGCATAAATTACCCTTATTACCACGTTCTGCCCTCTATCCACTCATCGGTAAGCGAATTTATGGACCTATCGGGCATATGGTGGATGTGTTCGCAATCGTTGGTACGATGTTTGGTATTGTCACCTCGTTAGGATTTGGCGCCATCCAAGTGAATGCAGGCTTGCATTATTTATTTCATGTGCCGGTAAACCTTTGGGTTGAAAGTATCGTCATTGTTTTAATTACGGGTATTGCAACCGTATCGGTCGTCCTAGGCTTAAAAAAAGGTATCAAGCGTTTAAGTAATTTTAATATTTTAATGGCGTTATGTTTATTATTATTCGTTTTAATAGCAGCACCGACGGCCCTTATTTTAAAAGACTATGTGCAGAATATTGGAACCTATCTGAGTACTTTTGTTTATAAAACCTTTAATTTATATGCTTACCAGCATCAACAAGCTTGGATGGATCATTGGACTTTGTTTTTCTGGGGATGGTGGATTTCTTGGTCTCCTTTTGTGGGCATGTTTATCGCTCAAGTCTCCAAGGGGCGAACTATCCGTGAATTTATTATGGGGGTATTGTTTATTCCCGCAGGCTTCACTTTTTTATGGATGACGGTATTTGGTAACTCAGCTTTAGCGCTCGTGCAAGGTGGAGCACATCACTTATTGCAGGTTGCTCAGCACCACGTACCTGTTGCATTATTTGTCTTCTTAAGTCATTTCCCAGCAGCATTTTTTGTGTCTATCATTGCATTAGTTTTGGTGATTACTTTTTTTGTGACTTCAGCTGATTCGGGTTCCTTAGTGATTGACAGTTTGGCTGCAGGTGGTGCGACACAAGTGGTGATTTGGCAGCGTATATTTTGGGCTGCTTTAGAGGGGGTGGTTGCCATCGTTTTATTATATTCAGGAGGATTACAAGTCTTGCAAATTGTGACTATACTGAGTGCTCTACCGCTATTATTTATCATATTTGGGATGTGTATTGCTTTATGGCGTGCACTCAAGCAAGACCAGGCACGTACCGTTAGCATACAAACACATACGACTGCCGTTCAATATCAACAAGCTGATGTATCCTGGAAACACAGATTAACCACTCTATTGTCTTCGCCGACAGAGCTGGAAGTCATTGATTTTTTAAAACATACGGTAAAACCTGCTATACAAGAAGTCGTTTTTTATTTAAAGAAACAAGGTGTATCGGTCAGCATGAGTCATGGTGATAAGCATAAGGTGATTCGCTTAATTATTCCTAAGGAGCAAGGCTACGACTTTATATACAGTATCCGTTTATGTCCTTTCTCCCATCATCAGGATGAAGGAAAGCGTACGAGGCCTCAAGATGATTATTATTACAGAGCCGAGGTTTTTCTAGAAAACGGTGGCCAAAAATATGATGTGATGGGTTATACGCAGGAGCAAATTGTGGCTGATATCATCACGCAATATGAAAAACATTTACATTATCTTCGTGTGACTTACTCGGATCATGCGCTTCCTACGGTTTCAAAAGAAGGTCACATATATTAATTAATGCATGATATACCGCTCGCGCCTGAAGATG
>JABABH010000008.1 GCA_014238325.1 Coxiellaceae bacterium
ACCCATACGATATTTGAGTGGGTCACGGATGCCCTGGGTGCGCAAGGTGCAGTTGCGGCTGGTGGGCGTTATGATGGTTTAGTGGCTCAATTGGGAGGAGGAGCTATACCTGCAGTTGGATTAGCTGCGGGTTTAGAGCGGATTGTGTTATTATTGCAAACGCTCGAGCAGCGAGTTGAGGTGCCGGATCTATACGTGTTATTTTCCGATGTCTCAGCTGTACCGTTAGGGCTTATAATGGCGGAAAAGCTTCGGGATCGACTACCCTGCCTATCTGTATCGGTTGATTTGACTGGTAGTCGTTTGAAGGCTCAATTACGGCACGCGGACAAAAGTGGTGCGCGATGGGCTGTGATTCTATCGCCGGACTCCAAGCAGGCGGATACTCTGTTATTAAAAGATTTGCGAGCAAATCGACCACAACAGAATTTATCGATGGACGCATTAGTACAATTTTTGCATGGGCGTTGCGAATTATGATTGAAAAAGACTGGCAAGGTGACCAACAGTGGCTCAACGTAAAGCACTGGTTACAGCGTTATGGGATCATTTTGCTGATCACTATTTTTCTGATAGTAGGTATAGGGGTGGTGGTTGCGGTTGTTCAGCGACATCATGTGCATCATACGGAAGAGGCTTCTTTGCTATACGACGACATCCTAGCACGTGCTTCGCACCCGACTCATACAGAACAAGAGAAGATGGCGAAAGCTGTGCTTATTTTACAAGAACGGTACGCACATACCCCCTATGCTGCACTCGCGACTTTGTTATGGGCTTCCGCTTTGGTGGAGAGCAAAAGCTGGCTGAAGGCAAAATCGCAATTAAATTGGGCCATACAACATGCGAGTATTCCAGGATTCAAGCAAATAGCGCGCTTAAATTTAGCTAGATTATTATGGTTCCAAAAAGAGCCTAAACAAGCCTTAGCCTGTCTGAAGACGGTGGAGGATTCGGCTTACCAACCGATGGTGGATACACTGCGTCAAGCTATCTTAAGCGGGATGGATGCTAAAATCGTGAATGCTTTAGACACAGCCTTACCTGCTTTAAAAAATAGCGTGCCGGATCCAGGAAAAGCTGTCACCGTCCAAGCTCACCCTGCATGATGAGGCTGATGCAATTATATTGCTGCTATAACGTATAGCACCACGCGATTTATCATTGAAATAATCTATGTCTATGTTACCTGTTATTGCTATTGTGGGTCGTTCGAATGTGGGTAAATCCACGCTCTTCAACCGTCTGACTAAAACACGCGCGGCCTTAGTTGCGGATGAACCCGGTGTGACACGAGATCGCCAATATCGATCGGCTAAGCTGGGTGATACGACCTGTCTATTTGTCGATACGGGGGGTTGGATGGATCACGATGAACCCGTTATAGGTACTTTATTATGCGATCAAGTTGCGCATGCTATTGAAGAGTCAGACTATGTGGTGTGCGTCGTTGACGGACGTCAAGGCCTACAGAGTACGGATTATACGATTGTTGAGGCACTTCGAAAAACCGGTAAACCGATGCTGATTGTGGTTAACAAGATCGATCATTCAGAGCAGGAGGTCAATACGCATGAATTCTATGCCCTAGGATGCTCTGTGGTGCATTCCGTCTCGGCCCAGCAGGGTAGGGGGGTGCATGCATTGGAAGCCATATTGGAGGATTATTGTACCCAGCACTTGTCTATATGTGCCGAAGAAGAGGTGCCTGAAGGTATCAAAGTAGCCGTCATTGGCAAGCCAAATGTGGGTAAATCGACATTGATTAATCGTTTGATAGGAGAGACACGTTTAGTTGTCGATAACCGCCCCGGCACAACACGTGATAGTATTTATATCCCTTTGCGATATCAGGAACAAGACTATGTCTTAATCGATACCGCGGGCATTCGGCGGCGAGCTAAAATTCATGAGCTTGTAGAAAAACTCTCGATCTCGCGATCGATGCAATCTATGCGCGCTGCGGATATATTAATATTTATTGTGGATGCGACCGATAACCTGAGTGATCAGGATTTGCGTTTATTGGGATTAATCTTAGAGATGGGCACGCCCTTTATCATGGCGTTTAACAAATGGGATGCGGTTAGCATGGAAGCGCGTCAAACGGTGCGAGAATTTATCGATCGACGCTTAACCTTTGTGAAATTTGCGCCGCATTATTTTATTGCTGCTGCACGTGGGAAAGGACTCAAACCCTTATTTTCTGCTATTCGCGCTGTCTATGATAGCACTCGTCAGAATCTATCTACGGCTGCTTTGACGCAGGTCTTAACGAAGGCCACGGCTGAACATGAACCACCCATGATTAGAGGGCGGCGTATACATTTGCGGTATGCGCATTTGGGTGGCCGATATCCCATGACGATTTTAATTCATGGCAAGCAAACCCAGTCACTACCTCTGCCCTATATTCGTTATTTGATCGGGCGATTTCGGGCGACTTTTGATTTAGTGGGTGTACCGATTCATATTAAATTAAAAACGGATGCTAATCCTTACGTATCATGACATCATCCCTCCTGGCTTCTTTGCCTATGTTTCTCCTAAACAGTCTTCGCAATATGCCATGAAATCGGTATGATAGCGGACAATAGCTAATAGCCATGAGGTATCTGTATGATCATCACACCTAAAGTGAGGGGATTTATTTGTACAACGGCACACCCTGCGGGTTGTGCAGCGCATGTTCAGAGTTGGATTCAGGCCTTAAACCATAAGCCTGCTCTTGAATCATTGGGACTACCTAAAAAGGTATTGATTATTGGAGCTTCGACCGGCTTTGGGTTAGCGAGCCGTATCGTATCGGCCTTTGGTGCGGGGGCAGCCACCATAGGAATCTCTTTCGAGCGGCACGCCAGTGGTCACAGAACCGCTTCGCCTGGTTGGTATAATACCGCGGCATTTGAGCGGGAAGCGAGAACCATGGAATTATATGCCAAAAGCATCAACGGTGATGCCTTTTCGGATGCGGTCAAGCAGCAAACGATAGACCTGATTCAGCAAGATTGGGGGGGCGAGGTTGATTTAGTGATCTATAGTATTGCCTCGCCTAAACGCCTGCATCCTCGCACCGGTCAGACCTTAACATCCGTGCTAAAGCCTATTGATCAGGCTTATCGTAATAAGACCGTGAATATCATGGACGGGACCGTCGCAGATGTCGCTTTAGAGCCTGCGACTCCACAAGAAATAGCAGACACCATCGGAGTGATGGGCGGAGAAGATTGGCAATGGTGGATGCAAGCCCTGCTCAAGCATCAATGTTTAGCGCCTAAAGCGAAGACCCTTGCTTTTACCTATATTGGTCCGACCTTTACTTATCCGATCTATCGTCAAGGTACGATTGGCCAAGCCAAATTACATCTTGAGCAAGTAGCTCACCAATTGGATGCGGAGCTGCGAGAGAAGATAGGGGGACAAGCCTTAATTTCCGTCAATAAAGCCTTGGTGACCCAAGCGAGTGCTGCTATCCCTGTGGTGCCGCTCTATATAGCACTGCTCTATCATGTCATGAAAGCACAGGGCTTACATGAAGGTTGTTTAGAGCAAATGTGGCGCTTATTTCATGAACGCCTCTATCAAGACCCGATCCCTCGCGATGATCAAGGACGCATTCGACTAGATGACTGGGAAATGCGACCCTCTGTGCAGGAAGAAGTGCAAAAGCGATGGGCAGAGGTATCCACCGATAATCTAGCAACATTAGCCGACGTGGCCGGCTACCAAGAAGATTTTTATAATCTATTCGGTTTTCGTATGCCTGGTATGGATTATGCAAATACAGTATCCATAGATACCCCTATTCCTTCCATCACAGATCCGCATGATTGAATAGATGAAGTATGATAGGGATAGCTGCCATCGAATACGAATAGGGTTCTTTATAAGTGGGAGGCAGCATCAGGGGCAGTCCAAAATATTTGAGGACCTATGATTGCCAAGGCATGCAGGATGGCGCTGGTGATAACCATAAGCTGTTGCCCTGGCCTGTAAGCGGTTGACCAGACTGGGGGGAGTGTTCACCTAACTGTGTCAATATTTCGCTATCTGTGTCCTTTTCGTGGCTGGGCTCATCTTCTTCCACGATAGTGAATAGTCCTTTTGGTGGTGCATATGACATTTTATAAGGGTGACGTGGTACGTAATTTTGGATCCAAAGCGAATCGGGTGGTTCCACTCCCGCTTGATGCAATAGCTTATGGATGGAGCCTTCATGGCTGGGCTGTCGTCGGACGGCCCAGTGAGTCATAGCTGTGATGGCAGCACGACATCCTAGTACGCAGCTTGCTACGATTGAACGTAAAGCTGCGACCACGCAGGTGAAGGCTCCTATAAGGTGCGCTCTTATGGTTTGTGTGAATGCTTCGTATTTTGCTTTACGTTTGTCCTGTTGAATCTGCTCGAGGCGTTTTCGCGTATCCTTGAGTGAATCGTTTATAATATTTTTCGTATCAAGCTCATATGCTATGGTTGGAATAAATCGATTCCATGCTTGTATCATATCATCTAATTTTTCATTCAGCTCCAAAAGCCTATTTTGCGGGTTGGATAATGGGCTAGCTTCTACGGAAACAGGATGCAGGTACTGCTCTAAATCTGCTTCACATGATATCTGTTGTATAATAGAGGATCGGTATTCAAGAGGTCCATATAGGTCGAGCTTCTTATTCATGGTTGCTTGGAGCTCTTCGGATGTATAGCGTTTGGAATCTCTGTTTTTTTTCAGCGTGCTGCTAGTTTGTCTCTCTGCGTCTAACATCGCTCCTTTTGCGTGATATATTTTTTGGAGGATCGCTGTTTTTTGCGACTCTGTCATATCCGATGCATTTGCGATAGTAGGTGTCTTGGCTGCATAGCCAATAGTGGTGTCATCATGGAACCTATGTGCTGTTGTGTCATTCTGGAACATAGCTATAGCCTACCAGGAGAAAGGGGAGGTCCTCAAACAAAATTGAGGACCTATGCAGATGATGGTGTCTAACTGTGCTCTATAACAGCAGATGGAGCGTTTTCCGTGTCTGTTGGTGTTCCTTGGTTGAGGGAGAAGAATGACTCGTAGGAGCGGCTGCGAGTCAGATTCAAACAGGGAAGTGGAAGTTCGCGTTCGGGCTGCTCCGTTGATTCTATGTCACTATTTATGCCACTATCCGTGTCACTAGTTTTCGCTGCCTCTAGCTCTTCCTCATCCTCTGATAGGGATGACGTATCTTCGTTCTGACTCATATTGCTAGAGTTAGGTTCGTTAGCAATTACAACTGCAGGGTTGTTTTCTATGCTTGCTTGGTGATTGCTACTATCAGCAGCGAAAAAATCTTTTACCACGTCAGTTAAGCTAGAATCTTGACCAGTAGCGTTTTCTCCAGCCTGGATACTAACATTATCATCGTTAGGTTCGACGACTATGACACTATCATTATCAAATGAGATAAGGTCTCCTATTTCTACATCTGCTGATGCTTTATTCTCGGTGTTAAACACATACTCACGGTATCGATGTACGAGTGGTAGATTGTCTGCCAATCGTAAAAGGTTAATACTGAGCAGACCAGGTAATAGATTTGCAATGATGATGATTGCAATACTCAAGAGAACGACTGCAACCACTGATACAAATTTTCCTACCTTGATGCTGCCTTGCTTGACGCGTTCAATTATTTTATCAAATAATGCTTTACGTTTAGCGCTTTGAATCTCTTTCATTCGAGCTTGGAGAGATTTGATATCGTCGTGAAGTGTGTTTTCCGTACCGACGCTTGTTGTTATCTGATGAGACATCTGTTGTATCAGTTTAACATTTTGATTGAGATTTTCAGCAATGCTTTTTATGCTATTAATTTTATCTTGTTTGGAAATTTCTTTGCTTTGTAGGGTCTTATTTAGTTCTTGTTGGCACCCATCTATGATATATGCATTGAGCGCAAGCTTGAGCGATTCTGCATGGCTCGTTACGTCGCTTCTTTCTTTTGGGCTATAGATAGTTTCGTTTGTTTCTGTATGTATTTTTTCTTCTAATTTCGTTAGGGTTTTTTCTAGAGCCTTGTGCGCGCTATCTATATTCTTGAAAGTTTGTTGCGATAGCTTGTTTAATGCTGCTGAAATTTCTATTTCTTCTCTTTCCATTAGTATGTCTTCTTGTGTGGCTATTGATGCGTCGTCCCGTAGTGGCATTGATTCTGGGTTTTCGTTACCTACTGGTTTATCAAACACGGGTGTCTCGTTTAGATTTTCTGTTTCGGCGAAAGGAATATCGTTCGCTTGTGCTGTAGTTGTCGGCATGATTATATTCTCTATGTTATATAATGAATGAAAGCCTCGAGGGAGGGTGCTTATTACATAATGTTATAATA
>JABABH010000009.1 GCA_014238325.1 Coxiellaceae bacterium
AAATCGACCAATGTTTAAACCGTCCGTATCAGTTAATTCCAAGTCATCCCCATTTAAATCAACCATCTCTACGGTCGGTTGACTGACTGAATTATAGACACCCCCAATTAAATAAAAATATTCTTGTCCCAAAATTGGATCAATAAATCCCACCCCAATCCCACCGTCTCGAACCGAGTGCAATGTGAGCGAATGCGTCGTCCAATCCCCTCCCCCGCCAATGCCATTTAATGCGTCCTCAAGGGATATCCAAAATATTTTATTTAAATGAAACGTATAAATCCTTTCCTGACTCATGCTATACGAACACATGGCACTTGATACATCTTCAGGCATCACCGGCCCTATGATCCATACATTATTTTCAATGTCCCAAATTTGAAAATTTATGGAACCACCAATGACAAACACATATTGATTGATTAAACTCGTATCATTGCCAATCCAATGACTCCCATGGCCATCTGTTGTAAAACAATGGTGCCTCGTGTCATTTACAGGCATGGCCATTGAAATGTCTTCAACCGCCCAGTTATCTTCAAAATCGGTCATGTCATATGTGTTGACAGTCCCTGTATATTCGTTATAAAAGTATGTGACCCCCTCATTTGTCGTGACTTTCGCTTGATTGGATACAGACACGTTTTTAGATAACGAGTTTCCATTGTATTCAGTGAATGACTCACTCGATAAATTGAATGCAAATTTGATTGTAGGGTGATACCAGCCACCCAAAAAAACAATCATGTCTCGATGCGAATTGACGCTATACGCCCCCAAAGTGTGAAAATTCGTCTCCCCATAAGGCATATACAGTGTACCGTCGTCATCAACCACCGACCAAGTGAACCTGCCCAATGAGGCACTTTAAACATGTCTTTAATGAGATTCCCATGGATATATGCATATATGCATGGCCCAATTCTAAAATATCAATAAATAAATGCCTCCTTAGCCTGTGGTCGCTGTTAAAACATTTTGGAAGAAATTGGATTTTTTGGTGCGGGTTTTCTCTGTTTTTATGATTTGAAGATAAATGAATTCCTTCAAATCGATATTAAAACTTTTTCATTTTTTAAAAATTAGACTAACCAGACCCATGTTTTCACAAACCCATCTGGTTGGTTAATTGTCGAGCCAAAGTGACTTAATCACTAATTGACTTAAAATGAATGGATATACAATGAAAATGGGTATTGGAATGATCAATAATGACAATCGCGGTGATGAAGTTCACACGGCCCCATAGCCTACGGAAACGCGTCCGATCGTGGGGATTTTACAATTTTTTATCTATCTTCAAAAATAATAATTAAAACTCAAAAGGACAACAATGAAATGCGTATTAACAAAGTAGAAAAGAAATCTATAAAGTACAAATGATATATTTTTAACGAACATCGAGATTTGAAACAAGTTCTGCTTCTTGTTCGCCGCCCCCAACGCGTCTTGTGGCGTTTTTTTTCGCACGAATGCGCCAATATCCACCTATGGCGGCAATTATAAGGAGCACGACAATGACTACCACCAAAACAATGATGTTCAAATCAGAGGAAGACAACCCACCATCCCCTGAATTTGATCCACCCTGGTCATCCGATTCAATATCGTCGCTATCTGTGGATATTTGATCCATCTCTGTGCTCCCATACGCCCATGGGGCGTGTGTAG
>JABABH010000010.1 GCA_014238325.1 Coxiellaceae bacterium
AAAATAATGAAGCAACAGCCCCTTTGGCACGAGGACGGCTAGAAAAGCACCACAATATGATAAATAACAGCACACCCTCTAATAGTGCTTCATAAATTTGCGAAGGATGACGCGGCTGTCGGCCTGCTTGAGGAAAGACCATTCCCCAGGGTACAGTGGTGACTCTGCCCCATAATTCTCCATTAATAAAATTTCCTAACCGCCCTGCACCTAATCCAATGGGTGCCAAAGGGGCAGTAAAATCCATCACATGCAGGAGATCCCTTTTAAAGCGGTGGCTATAGCACCATAAAGCAACCGCTACGCCAATTAACCCTCCATGAAAAGACATACCGCCTTGCCAGATTTGAAAAACTCGCCAAGGATGCGTGATAAAGTCTGAGAAATCATAAAAAAGAACATACCCGACTCGCCCCCCCACGACCACACCCAGGGCTGCATAAAAAATTAATTCATTAACTTGCTCAACACTCCAACCACTACTAGGACGACGTGCTCGATACGTTGCTAATAGCCATCCTATAAAAAAGGCTAATAAATACATCAAGCCATACCAATGCACCGATAAAGGTCCTACATGGAAGGCAATCGGGTTGATTTTTGGATAATGCAACATAACATTCACCTATTTATCGATATAATAAGCGGATACCTACCAAGATGATAAATACCGAAAAAAAAGTACGCAATACCTTGATAGGCAAGCGATACGAACAAGCTACACCCCATGGAACAACCCCTACACCGCTTAATATAATGCTTAAGCAGGCTGGCCAATAGACATATCCAGTCGCCCACGGTAACTCAGCGGTAGCGCTTAAACCCACACCCATCATCATCAAACATCCCAGGATAGAGGCAATAGCGCCTGCGCCCGTGGCTAATACAATCACTTGCCGCAACTCCACACGACAATAGGTGAAAAGCGGAATGGTAATCGTACCGCCCCCTATTCCCAGCAAACCAGAAAATCCACCAATAAATCCCCCAGCTATGACCATACCCGCCCGCCCAGGCAAACGACCTGTCATAGCAATACGGTGCGCCACGAGCATATATATTCCTAATAAGCACATTAATAAACCAAATAACAAGGTAATCACTTGACTATGCAAAACATGAGACAGGAGCGCACCCACGATGGATCCCATCACCAATCCAGGCAATAAATAGCGGAAATCTTTTAGAAAAGCAATATCATAATGCCGATGCACCAATAAGGCACGCCACGTCGTCGCGACCATGACGGCTAAAGACGTCCCAACCGCCATATGGGCAATTAACGCATCAGGAAAATGCTGCCATTGAAATAAAGTGACTAAACCTGGGACAATAATAATACCACCCCCCACGCCCAACATACCCGCCATCATACCGGCGAAGGCACCCAAAAGGACATAACTTAAGATCATCCCTAACCCATGATGCATCACCATGCCTCGCATGTCAGTCTTATCACTTTACTTACCCATCATCATAGATGATTTAACTACCTGCTCGAATTAAAGCAGCTAACCCTGCTTTAGACAACTCATTTTCTACGTAGAGTCGAATATCCTTTGGATCATCCATTAATAAGGCTTTTTGCAGCAAGACCTTCGATTGTTTGACGCTAAAATTACGAATCACCCATTTAATTCTTGGCAACATACGGGCATTCATACTCAGTACATGAAAGCCCAATCCAATCAATAATACGACAGCCACGGGATCCCCCGCCATTTCACCGCACATACTCACGGGTTTTCCAGCACGTTTCGCTTCTTTCACAACAAATTGCAATGCTTTTAATATGGCTGGGTGTAAGGTATCATATAAAGTTGCCACGCGCGCATTATTCCTATCCACAGCAAGCATAAACATGGTTAAATCATTACTCCCTACCGAAATAAAATCCACTCTTCGCGCTAAGGCTTGCGTCTGATACACCGCGGCTGGCACTTCTATCATTAAACCAATCGGGGGCAACTTAACAGGAACGCCTTCTTCTACTAATTCAGCACAGGCACGGTGAATCAGCAATAATGCAGATTCTACTTCACTCATTGAACTAATCATGGGTAATAGCAGAGATAAATTATTTAATCCAAGATTAGCATGTAGCATGGCACGCACTTGCTGCAGAAAAATCTCGGGGTGATCTAAAGTAATACGAATTCCTCGCCATCCTAGAAAAGCATTCTCTTCTTGTATAGGGAAATAAGGCAGTTGCTTATCACCTCCTATATCTAAGGTTCGCATGATGACTGGGCGAGGTGCGAAGGTATTTAATAATTGTCGGTACATAATACGTTGCTCTTCCTCTGTAGGAAATCGGGCTCGCGCCATAAACGTCATTTCTGTGCGATATAAGCCCACGCCTTCAGCCCCCACACTTAAAGATAATCCTCCTTCAATCGCTAACCCTGTGTTTATATAGAGAGAAAATAAATGTTGGTCTTGAGTCTCTGCAGGCAGATCACGCAAAGCTTCTAATTCTTCGTTAAACTGATGCTCTTCCTGTGCTAAGGCTTTGAAAGCTTTTTTTATTTTAGGCAAGGGCGATACATACACTTGTCCGTTATAGCCATCGATAATCAACTCTTTTTCTGATAAATACATCAGCGATGTCCCCCGCAAACCCATGACGGCTGGCAAGCCCAATGCGCGCGCTAAAATAGCGACATGTGAGTGACTTGAACCACTCCCAGAAATCACACCGCACAAACGACCGGCAGGCACTTCCATCAAGGCAGAAGCTGACACCTCTTCACTCACAAGAATTGTGTTTTTTGGGTAGTCCAACGTAGCTTGTGCCTTGGACTGCAGATGCGCTAGAATGCGCCGACCTAAATCTCGAAAATCAGCTGCTCTTTCGCGCAAATAGGGGTCTGATAAAGCCTCAAAATGCAATATATATTTTTTGATGATGGTTTTTAAAGCCCACGGCGCCCATTGCCCTAATTCAATTTCTCCCCTCACCTCATGAATAAAAGTACGACTATCTAAAATACGAAGGTAGGCATCAAATAAAGCATTCTCAGCTACCCTCAACGCATCGTTACCACGCACTTGTAGGGCAGATATATCGGCACGCGCAGCCTCTAATCCTTGTTCAAAAGCGATGATTTCATGAGGAATATCGGTGATTTTTTTCTCAAAAACAGCATCAAAATCAGCGGGTGGAAAAATAACAACCCCGCTACCAATCACCACACCGGC
>JABABH010000011.1 GCA_014238325.1 Coxiellaceae bacterium
CCCACCGATATAAAGCACCCAAGGATTACGAGGAGGGGGTTGCATCGTGTGTCTATGCGAAGGATGAGCCAAGACCGATGTATGTTGGAACAGCAGCAATAATGCACCCAGAGACAATAGACCCTTCGTGTTATGTCGGCTTAATATTTTCCGGCATAGAGTATAAGTTTGTTTTTTTATCATCCTTGATGGTGCTCCTAATTTTTTCCATGAAATATAGCAATTATTGTGATGCCATATGGGTTGTTCCGTATTATGTTATAGAATCGAAGGCGTTGTCTAGTGTTTTGAGCGTGTATATGAGCGATAAAAAATTGGCCGCCACCTGCAAGGATCGCGAGGAGGAGGGCATCGTGTGTATATGTGCAGGGTGAGCGAAGGCTGATGTACGTTGGAACAGGTTTTTGTCTCAATGTCTCTGGCACAGAGGGCATAACGCGAGCATCAGATTGTCGTACTGACTTAAAGTTGTGATACAACAGCATTGAGTGATCTGCCTGTTTTTAATAGCGCAGCTGCGAAGTGCGATAAATTTTTGAATATGGGTATATCAGGTAGGTGTTTAATGTGCTGCATGGCCTGGGTGCCATGCCCCGTTTTCACCAGTACAGGTTGGCAGTTTGCCTGTATACCGGCTTGTATGTCCCGCATACTATCACCAACAAAAAAAGGTTTTATAAAGAGATGGGGATAGTCTTTTGCTATAGTATGCAACAGCCCTGGCTTCGGTTTTCTACAGTCACAACCAGTGGCTGGATGATGAGGGCAAAAATAAATAGCGTGAATAGAGCCGCCGAGCTGTGTTAAAGCATCGTGCATTTTCTGGTGGATGGCATGCAGCATATCTATGGAATAATAAGCTCGCCCGATGCCGGATTGATTAGTAGCAATCACCAGTGTATAACCTGCTTGGTATAGGGCTGCGATGGCCTCTAAACTGCCAGATATAGGGAGCCACTCATCAGGGTTTTTAATATAGGCTGTGGACTCATCATTAATAACACCATCGCGATCGAGTATAATCAGCGTGCTTGTTTTATTTAAACGTTGATTCATGACGGCCCAGCCAGGTGTGTAAAGGGATACATAACTGTTGATAAGCGTTTAAAAAGTCTTGTGCGGAGAGTGTTTTTTTGCCAGCTTTTTGTAATTGTGTTAGGCGCAATATCCCTTGACCTGTAGCGATATCGAGTCCTCGACGACTGGCCTGGAGTAATAAACCCGGGGGGGCATCAGTGGCGATGGTATTGGCCTCTTGATCGGGCATGACTTCTGCTTGCCAGATGCGTAATAATTCTTTATGCAAATAGCTAAATGCAACCGGTTTTGGGTTAAAGGCGCGTATTTGTTTTTCCAGTATATGAGCAGCTAAGGTCCAATCTAGTTCAGCTTCTTTTTTGTGAATACGTGGGGCGTAAGTGACGGTGGCTATATTTTGCTGGATGGGTTTGAGCATGCCTGCTGCTATTTTCGTTAAGTTTGCCAAAAGGAGGTCAGCGCCTTGTTGGGCGAGACGAGGATGCAAGCTGCCGCTCGTGTCCTTTAATCCAATCGGGCAATGAGTTTGAATGAAAATATCGCCTGAATCTAAACCTGCATCCATTTGCATAAGTGTGACGCCGGTCGTCGTATCGCCTGCCAAAAGGGCTTGTTGGATGGGGGCAGCCCCCCGCCAACGAGGCAGTAACGAAGGGTGAATATTAATACAGCCAAGACGTGGTGCAGATAATATGGCGGGGGGTAATAAGATGCCGTAGGCAACGACCACCATCATATCAGCATGATAATGGATAAAGCGCTCCTGTGCTGTTGTATCACGTAAGGATAGTGGCTGTATAACAGGTATACCAGCTTCTTGGGCTAGTAATTTCACAGGGCTTGCCGTATATTGTTTCCCGCGCCCTGCGCGACGATCCGGTTGCGTATAAACAGCTATAACAGTATGCTCAGATTGAATTAAAGCCAAGAGTGTTGGTAGCGCAAATGCCGGTGTACCGGCAAAAATCAGCTTAAGTGACATAAGTGTATGACCGATAATTAAGGGTTGCGGTATATCTCAGGGAAAAGGAGATAATAATGAGAGTCGTGTAAAAAAGTCAAATGAAGCTTATATACCGCTCGCGAATGAAGCTGCGAGGTGGTTTATTGTGAGCGGTATATTCTTGTTTTGATGGCTGGCGAAAAATAAATGTTCGCTCAGCCACTTAAGAGGACAATCGCGGTTTTCCCCTTAAGCATCCCCATCGCGATGAGTCACTTATTGTAACAGGGTTTCTGTATTGCACGATGGATACAACAACCTTTACCATAACCCTATGGGCTCAGAATCTCAAATAGAAAATTTGGCAGTGAAGCGGGGCGTTTGGACGGCAGAGCAAGAGGCCTGGTTGCGCTTACCAAATCATTTTATGTTGAGACCAGGATCGTCGGATTATCCACCCTTGCTACAAGAGATTGTCGGTGCCCCGACCTTATTATATGGCCTGGGTAATCCCGACTTACTCCGTTCTCCACAAGTCGCGATAGTGGGGAGTCGCAAGCCCACCGCTTTAGGACGAGAAATTGCGGCAGAGATAGCGGCAGCATTGGCAGCAGCAGGTGTGACGATTACCAGTGGGTTGGCTGTTGGCATTGATGCCGCAGCGCATCAGTCTGCGCTGCAATATCCTGCCTCGACTATTGCGGTTTTAGGCAATGGCTTGCCTGCAATTTATCCAAGCCGTCATCGTCGGTTGGCCGATGATATTGTGCAGCATCAAGGTGTATTATTATCTGAATTTCCGCTGAATAGCCCGCCTTTGCGAGGAAATTTTCCCAAACGTAATCGTATCATCAGTGGCTTAAGCTTAGGGACCATCGTCATTGAGGCGGGTTTGCGCAGTGGCTCACTGATTACAGCAAGGTATGCTGCTGAGCAAAATCGAGAAGTTTTTGCGGTCCCTGGATCCATTCGTAATCCTTTAGCTTGGGGTTGCCATCAATTGATTGAGCAAGGGGCTCAGTTGATCCATGAAGCACAGGATGTGCTGCAAGTATTGGCGCCAGCGCTCGCTCACGCGCTGCACATGCCCCTCGCTTCATCGAAAAAAATTCAGTCTGCAGCGCGATCTCAGAGGAAGCTTGATGGCGATATAAAAAACTTGCTAGAGTGCATAGGTTTTGAAATTATGACGCTCGATCAATTGATTATACGCAGCGGGTATACCTTAGCTCAAGCTTCTCCGTTGTTGTTGGAATTGGAATTAAACCATTATATAAAAATGGAATTAAGTGGCATTATACGATTGCGCTGAGTGTTGGGCGACGCTTTTTATGCCAGCCTGGATTACATGAATCATGGATCGCGGCTATAAGTGTTCATGCTTGGAGCGCTATTATAATATGGACAGCGTGTTATATTATGGTGTATATAATATACTCTATAGCATAGTTTGCGGTAGAAAAATGTATATAACTTTTTGATATATATGTGATTTTATACGTTTTTAGATGGTGTGCATGCTTTTTTAAACTCAAGAGTATGAATGGCATTTCGTTTTAAAACCTAGAATAATGGGTGGTGGTATATACGTTCTAATGGCGGCGTAGCAAATTTTGCATTGAGTGAGTGATTTTACTATGAGCCAAACGTATGTGTAGCCCATCAGTTTTTGATATGTTGAGGAATATAACATGCTAAAAGCATTAGTCATTGTGGAGTCCCCGGCTAAAGCCAAAACGATAGAAAAATATCTTGGAAAGTCGTTTAAGGTCATGGCTTCTTATGGCCATGTACGTGATTTAGTCCCCAAAGAGGGAGCCGTTGACCCAAGCCATGACTTTGCTATGCGATATCAAGTGGTCGAGCGTAATGTGCGCCATATGGATGCTATAAAAAAAATCCTGAAGACCTGCGATACCTTATACTTGGCGACTGACCCGGATCGTGAGGGTGAGGCCATTGCTTGGCATGTACAAGCTTTATTATTGCAGCAAAAAAGTTTTGCAAAAAAGAAGTTTGCACGGATTGTCTTTCACCAGATCACCCAAAAGGCTGTCCAGGAAGCGATGCAACATCCGCGTGATATCTTAATGGACTTAGTCAACGCGCAGCAGGCGCGCCGTGCTCTGGATTATTTGGTTGGATTTACGTTGTCCCCTTTATTATGGAAGAAAGTGCGACCGGGCTTGTCAGCTGGGCGGGTACAAAGCCCTGCTTTGCGGATGATCGTCGAACGTGATATTGAAATTGCCCATTTTAAGACTCAAGAGTATTGGACATTACACGCTGATCTTGAAGCGCAACAGCAGAAATTTTCAGCACGCTTGATTGAATATGATCAGCATAAGATAGAACAATTTTCTATGGTCAATGAAGCAAAAGCCCATGAAGTGAGAGAGGCTATTATTCATGCAGCAAGAGGACAGCTCACGGTGGTACGAGTCGTTAAAAAAGAAAGGAAGCGACACCCTGCCATGCCTTTTATTACCTCAACGTTGCAGCAGGAAGCTGTGCGCAAACTAGGATTTTCTGCCTCACAAGCGATGCGGATAGCGCAGCAATTGTATGAGGGGGTGGACGTTGGGACAGAAGGTCCGGTTGGTTTAATTACTTATATGCGTACCGATTCAGTCATATTGGCACAGGAGGCATTGGAGGATATTCGGACTTTGATTGCTAAAAAATATGGCGTCGATAATGTGCCTAAAGAGCCGCGATTTTACAAAACTAAATCGAAGAATGCACAAGAGGCGCATGAGGCGATCCGTCCGACCACGGCATCTTTTGTACCGGAAGACCTTAAGCCCTATTTAACTCGTGACCAGCTAAAATTATACGGTCTTATCTGGAAGCGAACTATTGCGTGTCAAATGGTAGATGCTTTGTTAAATACCGTGGCTATAGATTTAAGCTCGGGGAATGCCCTATTTCGTGCGAATGGTTCAACGATTGTGAAACCAGGTTTTATCACCGTCTATCAGGAAGGGGTAGATGATCAAAAAACGGAAGATAGAGATCCTACGATGCTGCCCGTTTTGGAAGAGGGAGAGAAGATTGCCGTAGATGCTATCCGAGCTGAGCAGCATTTTACTGATCCCCCACCTCGATATACGGAGGCCAGTTTAGTCAAAGAATTAGAGGCGAATGATATTGGGCGCCCGTCCACTTATGCTAGTATTATGGCAACCTTACAGCAGCGAGAATATGTCGTCATTCATACAAAACGTTTTGTTGCGACGGATGTAGGCCAAGTCGTCACCCGCTTTCTTAAAGATTATTTTGAAAAATATGTGGACTATGGGTTTACTGCACAATTAGAGGATGAGTTAGATGCTATTGCACGTGGAGAGACACATTATACGCCTGTATTAACAAAATTTTGGGAACCCTTTAAAAAATTAATTGATGTCACAGAAAAAACGGTACAGCGCAGTGATGTGACACAAGAAAAAATGGATGAGAATTGTCCAAAATGTGAAGCTCCATTGTCGACACGCTTAGGTCGCCGTGGACGCTTTGTGGGTTGTACGGCTTATCCTGATTGTGATTATACGCGGAACCTTAATGAGTCTGCGGACGCTGAAATAGCTGAGGTGATAGAGGGTCGAGTTTGCCCCACCTGTGGCTCGGACTTAGTGATTAAATCGGGTAAATATGGTAAGTTTATAGGATGCTCAGGTTATCCTAAGTGTCGGCATATTGAACCTTTAGAAAAGCCCAAGGATACGGGTGTGACCTGTCCAAAATGCAAAAAACATTTGATTCTTGAGCGAAAATCTCGACGTAAAAAAATTTTTTATTCCTGTGCCGGATATCCAAATTGTCAATATGCCTTATGGGGCCTTCCTATAGCAGAAAGCTGTCCTAAATGTAAATGGCCTATTTTATCGATAAAAACAACGCAGCGCAGTGGCCGGGAAAAAATATGTCCTCAGCGGAGTTGCGATTTTAAGGAGCCTATGCCTGATGATATTGCCTAGTTATATAATTGGGCTGAGCTAGCTGAATCATGTCGCCAACGGACTCTGTCGATAACCAGTCGATTCGCCTTGCAGTGAAGTGTTTGCGTGCTGGTGGCGTGATTGCTTATCCGACAGAATCCGTATACGGTTTGGGTTGTGATCCTATGAATTCTGCTGCTGTACAACGTTTATCTGTGATAAAAGATCGGCCTGAGCATAAAGGATTTATTATCATTGCTGCTGGTTGGACGCAAGTGCAAACTTGGGTGCGGCCTATTGAGCCTCGTTGTTTACAACCGATCTTGCAGGCAAACTCACGACCCGTGACATGGATATTTCCAGCGATGTTGACGGTTCCTACCTCCCTATGCGGACCTGGTCATTCCATTGCAATTCGATTCGTCACGCATCCTATTATGCATGCACTATGTGAAGCATATGGAGGACCTATTATTTCTACGAGTGCGAATCGTCATCACGAATCCCCCATACGAGATCCCATACGTCTTCGTGAAGTCTTTCAGCGGGAAGTCGATGTATTTGTATTGGGTCGATTAGGCTCGGCGCGGCGTCCTTCCGAAATTAGAGATATGATGACAGGAGTTATATGCCGAGAAGGCTAGTGTGCCGACTTATATCGAGAGGAAGTACTTCGGTTTATGATAAGATGATGTTGCTATACGCTCGCGGGAGTGTTCATAGAACTGTGTCAAATGTAAATGAGTGGAAAAGAAATATCCTAGTCGGACACATGAATTGAGCTGTAGTCATGTCAAGCCTGGCTCATAGCGTGGGATCTGAGGCCAAGCTTCAGGTGGTTAAATTCCTCAACCATGTGTCATACTAACCATTTTTTTCTTAAAAAACAAGCTAATGAATACGATACAAGAAGAAATGCTATCAAAAAACCCAAGGTTTGACTTCGATAAATTTAAAAGAGATGTTAGGCTTTTATGTGGCTGAGAGCGAAGGTGCGCATTTCTGGCTGGGTATTTAAATGATCTCAGGGCACATGGCTACGTCGCCTTATATGCAAGACCCATCCGATGGGAGGCTTTCATCGACAAGTCCGCAAATACGCGAAGTCAAAGGGTTCCTTTACTTCGGAAGAGGCCTTAAGTAAACTCCTTTACTGTGCTTATTAACGGATCAAAGAAAAATGGAATCAGCCCATGCACCATTGGGCTCTGATTATTTCAGAAATCGATATGTATTTCGAAGGGCGATTAAAAATTGACTTGTGAGATTAAGGTGACACAGTTAGGTGAACACTCTCGCTAATACAGCGCTTGCCCAAAAAACGGTTCTAGTCACCCGACCAGTACACCAAGCGCAAGGATTATGTCAAGACATTGAAGCGGCTGGGGGTATGGCTCGCTTGTTTCCTACCATCGATGTGGTGCCTGTGGATGATCCGCCTATTTTGAAATGGCAAAGCAACATAGTATCTGCTCAGGTAGTGGTTTTCGTTAGTGCCAATGCAGTACTGCATGCTATACCGCATATTCAGGCAGCGCTAGAAGTGTCTCAGCCTGTGATTCTACCCATTGGTCCTGGAACGGCGTCTGCCTTGCAACGGGCTCATATTAGGGTCAGCGGCATGCCGCTGACCTATAGTAGTGAAGGGGTGCTCGCTTGGTTGTCTGATCAAGGCCTGATACACAAAACTATCATGATCGTATCGGGTGAGCATGCACGTCCTTACTTAAAAGCAGAATTACGGCGATTAGGGGCCGATGTTCATGAAATATTGTGCTATCGCCGTCGTTGTCCGCCCATTGACCAAGCTACCTGTCAGGCCTTGCAGCATCAAATCATAGATGGTGTCGTTACGACGAGTCTGGATGGTTTAAGGCATTTATATCATATTTTTTTTGACAGTCGGTATTGGCTCTGCGCATTAAATTTGGTAGTAATAAGCCCAAGCATGTATGCATTAGCTAAACAATACGGGTTCCATCAAATTTTGCTGGCTCCATCTGCGACGGATAGTGCAATTGTCGAGACGTTGTCGAATTACTTTTCATCAGGAGTGAATGGTGGGCGCTGATAAGGGAAATAAAAAGATTGAGTCCTCGAATATGAAAGCGACTCAGTGGCCTCATAAATGGCGAGTATTAACAGGGTTGGCATTACTATTATCTTTCTTGTCTCTATCCATGGGGGTGTGGCAGCAATGGCAGATGTTAGTAGAACGGCAGAACAGGTCACAGCAGATGCACGTTATGCAATCATCTATGGCTGAATGGCAGCGAATGCATGCGATGCTGCAGGCTCATCAGACTCAGATCGCGCAATTACAAGAAGAGGTAGGGCGTATACCCGGGGTCACACAGATGCATGTTGAGGTGGTATATTTATTGCGATTAGCGAATGCTATGTTAAAGGTGAATGCCATATCCTCTGCAATATCCTTACTAGAAGTGGTGGAACAAAGATTAAAAGATAGCCCAACTCACCAATTGGATTCGCGGTTGCGGCCTGCTCTTACGCAGGACTTAGCCGATTTGTCGATGCGATTAAAGTTACATCAAGCCGCATGGTTAAGTATTCATGAAGTAATCAGGCAGATTGGAGAAATAACTGAAGCAAATGTGAAACTCCCACCGAGGGTATTATCTGCCAAGACGGACGAGCATACGGATAATATTTTTAAGCGAAATATTCATAAATTAAAGCAGTTATTGGTGATTCGACATTGGGATCGAAAAGTGGCACCTTTATTGGAACCTGGGCATGTCGAGCGTTTTAAGCAGCAGGTACAATTGTGCTTATACCAAGCAGAATGGGCGCTCTTAAATGGCAATCTGGAGGTCTATCGTCATAGTTTAACCATGGCGATAGAAGCGTTAGCCGTGTATGTGCCTGGGCAATCGGTGACGGCACCTTTAATTGAGAAACTGCAGGATGTAGTCAAGCGAGATATCCTGAATAAGCCCATATCATTGCGATCATTATGGGTGTTGCGGGAGGATGCCTCGAGCGAGCATATCGCTGGCGCACCTTTATCGGCAGGGCAGTAGGCGGATTGATGCGATATTTGATGATTTCTTTTTTATTATTATTGGGATCCATTTGCTTAGGACTATGGATGGCTCAGGACTCGGGCTATGTATTGATCGCTTATCAGCATTGGACGATTGAAGCGAGTTTATGGGTTGCCTGTCTTGTTTTTATTCTATTTTTTTTATTGTGTTATGTGTGTATACGTAGCTTGAGCACATTATTTCATATTCCAAAATATATGCGGCGTTTTCAAAAAATGCGGGCTTGTATTAAGCGTCATGAGTGGCACATGTCCGGCTTTTGTGCTGGAGCCGAAGGACGATTTAGCACTGCAGAAAAAATTTTTATACGGGCCTTGAAATTGCACCACACATCCGTGATGACTTATTTGCTAGCAGCAGAAGCAGCTCATAAGCAGCAGGCTTATGAGCGACGTGATGATTATTTGCGTGCGGCATATGAGGGCCCTAAAAAATTTAAGCTGGCCGTGGCGATGACGCAAGCGCGGCTGTTTATCGATAGTGGACAAGAAGCAGTAGCATTCGAGATATTGCAATCATGGTATAAACAGTACCCGAAGCATCCCTATCTATTGACCTTATTGCAAAAGGTCGTACAGAGACGAGAAGACTGGGAGCAGCTCTATGTATTACTGCCAGCTTTGTATCGTTATCGGGTAGCTCCTATAGAGAGCTTGCATAGGTTAGAAAAAAAGATGTATCTTCATCGTATAGATCAGGCAGGAAAACACAGCCTATCAACCTTGATGCAAGTCTGGCAAAGTGCCCCTTCTCATGTGCAGCAAGAGATAGCATGCTTGGATTTATGGATTATATACTTGTTGCGCTACCAACAAGTAGACAAAGCGATGGCTTGGATCGAGTCGACCATGAAAAAAAAATGGCATGCAGTATTAGCGAGGCGTTATGCTGCTATACAGGGAACCATCTCTCAACATCAGTTATCTCGGGCAGAATTATGGTTAAAAGCGTATCCTCAGGAGTGGGAGAGTTGGTTTTGCGCCGGTTCTTTATATTTACGAGAACATTTCCTACAAAGGGCAGAGGAATGTTTAACAGAAAGTTTGCGCTTACAAGCGTCGCCTTTGGTCTATACTGCCTTAGGCAGATTATTTGAAAAGAAAAATAATCAGATACGTGCTATATACTATTTTAAAAAAGGCATAGCCAAGGTGCAGGAAGAGTTTTGACATATCAACGTGGGGGAATCAGTGCGTAGATTCAAATTAGGATCGTCAAAGCTGTGAGTGCGGTGAGGCGGATGCGAAGAGGTATACAGTTTTATATGCGGTGTTATGGGGCTGCTCTATTTTGTATAGCTTTGATGGTGGGTAATACCTCTCAAGCCGCTCAGGTATTACATTGGAGAAGATTGGAAAAAGGGTTTTCATATCTGCGAATGATTCCCAATCCAGCAGAGCCTGATCGCGCGATTGATGCTTTTCTGATTGATCTCAAGCATTATCATTTAGAGTTATCGCAATTTAGTTTGTTACGGCATAGAGGTATGTTTGCGTCTCAAATGTTGAGTCAGGCAGGATCAGTATTGGCTATTAATGGTGGTTTTTTTTCACCCGATTTGGACCCTATTGGTCTTCGTTTGAGTCAGTATCGTTTGCTTTCCCCCATGAAACGTATCAGTTGGTGGGGAATTTTTATGGTACAAGGTAATCAGGCTAAGATTGTGTCCACCAAGCAATATCGATATTCAAAAGATACGAGTTTGGCGATACAAGCCGGTCCTCGTCTCGTAATTAATGGTTACATCCCTCCGCTATCGGGTACAGTGGCTCAGCGATCCGCCATTGGCATGACGGCTTCGGGTCAAGTTGTGATAGCTATCACAACTCATTTATTGCTAACGACAACTGAATTAGCAGAAATGTTACGCGCTCCGCTTTCTCAAGGTGGATTAGCTTGTGTGAATGCTCTGAATTTAGATGGAGGGAGTTCTTCTCAATTAATGGCACGAACGCACGGTTTTCTTTTGCATATTGCTAGTATACGGCCGGTGGCAGACTTTATTGTTGTGGTTAAAAATCATCAACATTAAAATCCATGCTAGGAGCGCTCAACCTCTTCTAATTGATGGTTGCCGGTTTGCGGGCAGCAAACTTGTAGCGCGGGACATGCAGCCGTGCCTCTGTCTGCCAGGCGTATTGAAAAAGCAAGGTTGAGCAGTTCTCCCAGCTTTATATAGGAAATAATCGATGCATTTTTTTAAGAATGCAACAATGAGAATGAAAATATTGTATAGCCATGATTTTTTAATAGCGGTCTGTTGTGAGCCAGTTTCTTTCTGGGAATGTGATTCAGAAGGTACATGATTCCTCGTTCCAAGTATCGGTTCGGGGGCGTCAGCAGCTATCTGTGTGCCATGGGAGGGTGCCTCTGGATCAGGTTGGTCGGGCGACTGCATCTCATGTAAAGTTGTTGCTAGTGTTGTGCCACAATCTGGCAGGAAAGTTGAATACTGTGCCTGGATAGCCTCATCGCTTGATTCTTTGGGCTCGTTTATCCGGGACTGATAATCTGCCAGGAGAGTTGAATACTGTACCTGCATGGCTCCATCTAATTCTTTGAGATAGTTTTTCCAGGAATCGATGTCATTAGAAAGGGTTGTTATCGATAAGAGGTCTGTAAGGAGAGAAGAGCTTTTTTCATCCATTGTGCTCAGCTGACTAAGTTGCTCGTGTATTTGATCTATCTGGGAAGTGACTGTTATAAATATATTTTTGAACGTATATTGTTGAGTTGCTATGTAGAATTTTTCCAAAATGTTAGGGTTGAGGCATAGATGCGTGAGGCTAGTATCCTGGGTGGTTGGGTCAGGCATTTCTATAGGGAGTACTTGTTTTATGCTTGAATAATTTTTAAGCGCTTGTTGAAAAATTTTAAGGATATGGAGAGAAAGTCTCAAGACAGGTTCTTGTTTACGAGCTTCTACGAGGAAATCGTCATGAATCGTATGATATAGCTTCACAGCTTCTTGTTTCTTGCTACCTGTATCTGTCATAGATCGCAGGTTTTGGCGTTTACTCATGGTGCATTCTTTCTGGTATAAGGCCTGATATATTTTCCGCAAGTTATCGAGATCTGTCGAGTTGAGATGTATTGCACCTTGTTCTAGGGTAGGTTTTGCTTGCACTGTGTCGCACTTGAATGGGATCGAGGGCATGTTTTTTTCCACCAGGGCAACCAGTTTAAAATGTTGCTCGATATCAAAGGAACATTGCTCCGCTCTATCAGCTGGGTCGAATTCCAAAGACAAGAAATCATAAAATTGATACGTAGATGCTATGGGATCCAGTGCATGGTTTGCTGGGATTTTAGATTCTAATTTTTTAAGGTTTGACAAGATTGCTTGCCAGGGACTGATATCAGTTGTTGCTTTTTTTTGCTTATTAATCTCGGCATCGTATGAAAGTAACTGGTCCCATATAGATTGGCACATGTCTCTATATATCTCTTTATCTTGAGAGGGATTGCCTATGATACGGGCGAGCTCCTCCCGAGCGCTGTAGTAACTGTAGAGCTTATTGAATAGTGTGCAAATATTTTCATCTAAGGCGTTGTTTCCTCCCTTTTCATCTAAGTCCTTGTATCCTTCAAGGACATATAGACCTATAAACTCTCCATCCTCATAGAAAGCTGGCTGCTTCTTGTATACTATAGAATTGAAGTGTGCTGTGAGTAACTGTGCTAGCACTTCCTTTTCTTTGAATAGGGAAGAGGGGGTGGTGGGGTCTAGAAGTATGACGCGCCGCGGCGGCTCACGTCTTTTTTTCTGCTGTTTGTGGGTGGCTTGCTTATGAGTCGTGCTATTGCTGAGTTGAGCTATAATAGATTCTGGTGCTTCTGCTGTATTCGGAATGCTTTTGTTTGGCATCTTATCTCCTCCACAGCTGGTTGTATAATTCGCCTTTGGATGCGAAGGATTTTTCAACCATGAACTCCGGTGCAGCACAGAAGTTAGAGAATCGATACCTATAGCACTTGAATATTGTAGGGTCATATGCCCGACCGCCTCTTATGAGCTCTTGGATGGAGGCTGTTATTCTTAACCTATGTGCAGAAATTTTCAACACAGGGGAATGGGGTACAGAAGGGCCTGGGATGCACGTATCTGTGAGCTTCCATGAGTCGATAGATATATTAAAATGATGGGGGTGGCTGGGGGTGGGAAGGAAGTCCAGTGTAGGGTTCATCTGCGGCTCCTCTATTTGTAGGTCAGATACGGTCTATGGGCTTTTTTGCACCAAGCGAATCTTTTCAAAATTTAGTCGTTATAGGGCTTATCCATCGTGTGATTAAGAGTAATATTAGAGCATTATAAATGAGAATCATCTGCATTAATAGGGAAATATGCGCAGAGGCTTGTATTAAGTTTTACTTAAGAAGAGATGGTTCTGCCATCGGAAGGATGGTAGAGGAGACATTAATAGCGATAATGGTCAGGTTTAAAGGGACCAGATTGGTCAACATATATATAAGCAGCTTGTTCTGGTGTGAGTGCCGTGAGCTTGGCAGAGATATGTGGCAAATGAAGGGCGGCAACCATTTCATCTATTTTTTTAGGTAAAAAATAGACATTTTGGTTAGCATAGGATCGAGTGTTCTGCCAGAGTTCCATTTGTGCCAGGACTTGATTAGTAAAAGACATGGACATAACGAAACTGGGGTGCCCTGTAGCGCACCCTAAATTCACCAAGCGCCCTTCTGCTAATAAGGTAATACGGTTGCTATTGGGTAAGATGATTTGATCCACTTGTGGTTTAATATTATCCCAGGGATATGGGCGTAGAGCATCCACATCAATTTCATTGTCAAAGTGACCAATATTCGCAATAATCGCTTGGTCTTTCATGTTTTCTACATGAGAGCGGCCGATAATATGTTTATTGCCAGTTGCTGTGACAAAGATATCAGCTTGACTGACGATATCTTCTAATCGGACGACCCGATATCCTTCCATGCTGGCTTGTAATGCACAGATAGGATCGATTTCAGTGATATAAACAGTCGCCCCGTAAGCGCGTAAAGTTTGCGCACAGCCTTTTCCAACGTCACCATAGCCACAGACGACGACTTGCTTACCTGCTAACATCACATCGGTGGCTCGTTTTAGGGCATCGACTAAGGATTCTCGACAACCATATAAATTATCAAATTTTGATTTAGTCACGGAATCATTCACATTGATGGCAGGGAATGCAAGCGTACCTTGTCGTTTCCTTTCGTATAAGCGATGGACGCCTGTCGTGGTTTCTTCAGAAACGCCACGAATGGTAGCAGCTAATTGAGGGTATTGATCAAGGACAGTCGCGGTCAAGTCGCCGCCATCGTCCAGAAGCAAATTGGGTGCCCAGTTATTTGGGCCGTTTAAGGTTTGCTCTAAGCAGTGCCAGTATTCTTCATCAGTTTCCCCTTTCCATGCAAAGATGGGAATATTCTTGACCGCTAAGGCAGCGGCCGCATGGTCTTGGGTAGAGAAAATATTACAAGAAGACCAACGTACTTCAGCACCTAAAGCTATAAGCGTTTCAATAAGCACAGCTGTCTGAATAGTCATGTGGATACAGCCAGCAATTCTAGCCCCTTTTAGCGGCTGTAAAGTAACATATTTTTCCCGTAATGCCATGAGCCCTGGCATTTCAGTTTCAGCAATAGTGATCTCTTTTCTACCCCATTCGGCTAACCCAAGGTCAGCAATTTTATAGGGGGCGTGAGCGGTTGCTCTGGGCGCCGTTTTTTCTGGTATAGGGATGCTCATGACAAACTCCTCGTGGGTCTTCTTTATTATGCTCTTTTAATTATTGAAGCACGCCAGTTGCGTCTTGTAATAAGGCGATTTTATCGGTTTGCTCCCAGCTAAAATTAGCATCTTGGCGGCCAAAGTGCCCATAAGCAGCCGTAGCTTTATAAATCGGGCGTTCTAGATGTAGCATTCTAATAATGCCAGCAGGACGTAAATCGAAGTGTGTTTTAATCAGGTCTTGTATTTTCTCATCTGGGATTTTTGCCGTGCCAAAAGTGTTGACAGCAATGGACACCGGTTCTGCGATACCAATTGCGTAAGCAATTTGTATTTCACAGCGGCCTGCTAACCCTGCGGCAACGATATTTTTTGCGACATAACGTGCCGCATAAGCACCCGATCGGTCGACCTTGGAAGGGTCTTTTCCAGAAAAGCAACCGCCCCCATGCCGTGCCATACCACCATAAGTATCGACGATAATTTTACGCCCGGTAAGTCCACAATCTCCTACAGGGCCGCCAATAACAAAGCGTCCAGTAGGGTTAATCAGGTATCGTGTATCGGCATCCACCCATTGTTTTGGCAAGACTGGCTTGATAACTTCTTCAATGATAGCTTCGCGTATTGTATTTTGGCTGACATCCGGGTCATGCTGGGTAGAAAGCACAATACAGTCGATACTGACAGGAACGTGATTGTCATAGCGAAAGGTTACCTGTGCTTTAGCATCGGGTCTGAGCCAGGGCAAGCGACCTTCTTTGCGCAGTTGTGCCTGCTGTTGCATAAGATGATGGGCATAGATAATAGGTGCTGGCATAAAGGCACTAGTTTCATGCGTGGCATAGCCAAACATCAGCCCTTGATCGCCTGCTCCCATGGCATCTTCCTTATCATTGACACCTCGGGCGATATCTGGGGATTGTTTTCCTATAGCGCAAACGACCGCACAGGTTTCTGCATCAAACCCAAGGCGAGGATCGTTATATCCAATCTGTGCGATGGTATCGCGTGCGATTTGCTCTATATCGGCCCATGCTGACGTGCTAATTTCTCCAGCTACAAATACCATGCCAGATTTTAGCAGGACCTCGCAAGCAACGCGGCAATCGGGGTCGAGTTTGATCAATGCATCTAATACTGCGTCTGAAATTTGATCAGCGATTTTGTCAGGGTGGCCTTCAGAAACAGATTCTGACGTAAATAAGCTTTTATATCCCATTGAATTTTAATGCCTTTTAATATTCATCTTGTAGTGGCGTTCGATATTGGTTCCGGTGATTTTAATACAAAGCGATCCGGGATGATAGCCTTCAAATGCCTAGACTTAAGGTTATTTCCTTAATATTTCTGCATGAGCATAGCGTTAGGTTGCCCTGCCCACTGCCATGATTAAATCGGGCTATTCCCTAGAATTGGTCTTGATCGTGCGTAGCAAAAGATGAGCCACATCCACACGTCGCTTTCGCCTTTGGGTTGCGGATGATAAATTGTTCGCCATGGATGTCCTGCCGATAATCAATATCAGCGCCTTGCAAGTACAAAAAACTGTAGGGGTCAATCAATAGTTGTACCTCAACTTGTTCAGCAGCATGCTTTCTTTTGTCATGCGATAGGGTAGAGGTATCCTCAGTGCTTTGTGTGATCACCCAATCGTCCGGTTGTATATGTTCATCAAAGCTGAATATATATTTGAGTCCAGAGCATCCGCCGCCACGGACGGCCACTCTGAGATTAAGCTGAGGGCGGCCTTCCTCATCGATGAGGCTTTTTACCTTGCGAGCGGCATCGAGAGTAAAATTCACCCTCGTTGAGGGTGTACCCAAGGGCGAGTTTTGAGATGCTGGATGAACCATAGAGACATTATGCTATTTTTTATAGATGACAGTCAAATATACATGCATAATTTTTGCTTATTCTTTTGGGTAAAGAGCGATATAATAAGCTTGACATGGTTCAGGTCTGGGCTGTGATTTCCAGTTGAGATTGAATAAGACAGATTGGCATGACATGCGCAAAAATTTTGATGTAATTGTAATTGGTGGTGGTCATGCTGGTACAGAGGCGGCTTTAGCCGCTGCACGTATGGGTGCAGATACCCTGCTGCTAACGACCAATATTGATACTTTAGGTCAGTTATCTTGTAATCCAGCCGTGGGTGGACTAGGAAAAACTCATTTAGTCGCAGAGATCACGGCGATGGGTGGGTTCATTGGCCAGGCGGCGATGCAATCCGGCATACATTATCGTATGCTGAACGCAAGCAAAGGCCCGGCTGTCCGAGCCTTACGAGCCCAAGTTGATCGATCTTTGTACAAATCTGCGGTGCGTGCACATCTCGAACATCAACCCCATCTTTGTTTATTTCAACAGGGAGTAGATGATTTAATGATTCAGGATGATGCCGTATTAGGCCTAAGGACGCAGACAGGTATCGAATTTTATGCGTCACAAATTGTGATGGCGACGGGTACATTTCTGGGTGGAAAGATCCATATCGGTGATCGTCATTATCAAGGCGGGCGTGCGGGCGACCCGGCAGCGATAGCATTAGCGGATCGTTTACGCGCACTACCATTTCGGGTAGGGCGACTGAAAACGGGCACTCCCCCTCGTCTTGATGGACGTACCATCAATTATCAACATTTGGGCGAGCAAGCAAGCGAATATCCTCTATCAGCGATGTCTTATTTAGGAGA
>JABABH010000012.1 GCA_014238325.1 Coxiellaceae bacterium
CACTTCAATATGCGAAGCATGCACTTGAAGTGACTCATCAAGATTGGGAATTCTTAAGGGGACAACCGCGATTGTCCCCTTAAGTGGCTGAGCGGACATTTATTTTTCGCCAGCCATCAAAACATTATGCGAAGATACGAGTTTCTCCTGGCCCCCATATATTATCGATGCATCGTGCGCATAAATCTGGATGTGCGGGATGGGTGGATACACTTTCAGAGTGTTGCCAGCATCGTGCACACTTTTGATGCGGTGAAATGATGACATGCATCGATAACCCTGGAGTATGGGTGGATTCTGCTAATGCATCACGTTGATCATAAGGCTGTAGATAGACGGCTGAAGTCATCAATACGAAGTGCAGCTCGTTGGCTATCGGCTGTAATAGGTTATAAATAATATCGTTTACGTATAAGGTTAAGGTTGTAGATAAGGCGGAGCGTATCGAGCCAGACTGACGATGTTGCTCTAATTGTTTATTAATATCATCACGAATTTGCCATAGCATTGCCCATCGATCCTGTTCTTCTTGGCTTAAAGTGATGCTGGGGAGTTGATCATACCATGCAGATAAGAATACCGATGCCTCACGCTTCCCTGGAATATAGGACCAAATTTCATCTGCAGTAAAGCTTAGGATGGGAGCTAGCAGACGCACAAAAACTTCGAGGATATAATATAAAGCAGTTTGAGCAGAACGACGAGCCGTGCTGGTTTTTTTACTGGTATAGAGTCGATCTTTAATAATATCTAAATAAAAATTACCGAGGGTGGTGGTACAGAAATTATGGAGGCTTTGGTAAATCATAGAAAAATTATAGGTGTCGTAAGCAGAGACGAGCTGATGCTGGAGCTGTGTTGTCATGACGACTGCCCATCGATCTAAGGCTGTCCATGCTGATGGCTCTAAACAGTCTGTCTCTGGGGCAAAGTCATATAAATTCGATAATAAAAAACGCATGGTATTGCGGATCCGTCGATAGGCATCGGTCATACGGGTTAAGATCTCATGAGAGGCATGCACCTCAACGGTATGGTCTACAGAAGCGACCCATAGACGTAAAATATCTGCTCCTAAATTTTTGACGACATCAGCAGGCAGAATAACGTTGCCTTCGGACTTTGACATTTTTTTGCCTTGTCCATCTACAACATAACCATGTGTTAATACGGTTCGATAAGGAGCGTGATGCTCGCGAGCGATAGCGGTGAGTAGCGAGGATTGAAACCAGCCTCGATACTGATCGGAGCCTTCTACATATAAATCAGCAGGTACGTGAAGGTCCGAGCGTTGTTTTAAGACACAAAAATGACTCACACCGGAGTCAAACCAGACATCTAAAGTATCTTGTACGGGTTCGTATTCATGGGCCGAGTCTCCTAATAGTTCCTGAGGATCTAGGTCAAACCAAGCATTGACGCCGCCTTGTTCAATTCGTGATGCCACTTCTTCTAGGAGATGGGTGGTATTGGGATGTAGTTCGGCGGAGTCTCGGTGTATAAATAATGGGATGGGGATTCCCCATAAACGTTGTCTGGAGATGCACCAGTCATGTCGATCGGCGAGCATTTTTTCCATCCGTGCTTGCCCCCATGCAGGAAGCCACTCGATATGTTGGATAGCCTCTAATGCATCTGCTCGGAGATGTTGTTGATCCATGGAAATAAACCACTGTGGAGTTGCTCGGAAAATGAGGGGGGTTTTGTGACGCCAACAATGCGGATAACTATGTTCGATATGAGTGTGGCTAAGCAGGATACCAGCTTGATCTAAGGCTGAGATAATGGGTTCATTGGCTTTAAAGACAAATAGATCTGCGACTATCGGTGTATTAGAACGAAAGCAACTGCGCGAGTTGACAGGACTCTCCAAGGACAGACCATATTGTTCTGCCATCCCATAGTCTTCAAGACCATGTGCAGGGGCGGTATGGACATGACCGGTTCCGGCTTGATCAGTCACGTGAGTGCCCAATACAACAGGGACTTGTCGATTGACCCATGGGTGCTGTAAACGGATACCCTCTAAGTATTTTCCTGCGATAGTTCCACATCTTTCATAGTGCTCAACGCCATATCTTAATAAGGAAGGTTCAACCTGCTCATGAATTAAAATCAGATAAACCGGTTGATTTTTTAATATGCATTTAATCAGCACATATTCATGATCGGGATGAACTGCGACCGCTTGATTAGCGGGCAAAGTCCAGGGTGTCGTCGTCCAAATAGGCATGAGGAGGCGCAAGGAATCTGTCTCCTGCTTAGCGTGGCTGCCAAAGCGTGATAAGACGTCATCAGTATGTTGGGCAATAAATGCCACATCAATCGCGGGAGATATTTTATCGCGATATTCTACTTCTGCTTCGGCCAGAGAAGAGGCGCAGCTTGTGCACCAATAGACGGGTTTTTGGCCTCGGTGCAAATGTCCTCGTTCAATCATGTTAGCGAGCATGCGTACAGCATTAGCCTCATAAGAGTATTGCATCGTTAAATAGGGGTGTTGCCAGTCCGCTAAGATGCCAAGACGCTGAAAATCTTGAGATTGTTGGTTAACTTGCGTTTGTGCGTATTGGCGACAGGTATCTCGAAATGCACTGGCGGATGTATGCTTATGATGGTTGCCATATTTTTTTTCGACATTCAGTTCAATGGGGAGCCCATGGCAGTCCCAGCCTGGTACAAATGGTGCACCGTACCCAGAGAATCGTTTAGCTTTCAGGAGCATATCTTTCAGGGTTTTATTAAAAGCAGTGCCGAGATGGGGGCGTCCATTAGAATAAGGTGGGCCATCGTGTAGGATGAAAGTTTTTGAGTACTTTCTTGCTTGAAGCTTCTGGTAGAGGTGGATAGTCTGCCAGCCTGCTAATATTTCAGGCTCCTTTTTTGGTAAGTTAGCACGCATGGGGAAAGGTGTACGGGGAAGGTTGAGTGTAGGTTTATAGTC
>JABABH010000013.1 GCA_014238325.1 Coxiellaceae bacterium
GAACCTAACATCGATCCGGCTTTCATTAAGCTATCAAAATCCATATTAACGTTCATCATAATGGAAGCTGGCAACACCGGCATCGAACTGCCACCTGGAATCACTGCCTTTAATTGACGACCACTGTGCACACCACCGGCTAAGGATAATAGCTCGGAAAAAGGCGTACCTAAAGGCAATTCAAAATTACCTGGTTGATTCACGTGACCACTAACAGAAAAAATTTTAGTGCCTCCATTCTTTTCAGGCCCCAAGTCTTTAAACCATTGACTGCCTTTCTCTAAAATCACGGGTACAGAGGCATACGTTTCCACATTGTTAATATTCGTCGGGCAACCATATAATCCAAAATTGGCAGGAAATGGAGGCTTAAATCTTGGCCAAGCTCGCTTGCCTTCGAGGGAGTTCATCAAGGCTGTCTCCTCGCCTGCAATATAAGCGCCCGCACTCATATGATTAAATATTTCAATACTAATATCTGATCCTAGTAGACGCTCACCGATGAAACCCGCTTCACGCGCTTCCTGAAGGGCTTCTTCACAACGATTAAAAGGTTCCCAAAATTCACCGCGCAAAAAATTATAGCCGACCGTGGCTCCCATGGTATAACACGCGATAGCCATGCCTTCTAATAGCTGATGCGGATTAAAACGCAAAATATCGCGATCTTTAAAGGTACCAGGCTCACTCTCATCAGCATTACAAATCACATATTTTTGTCCGGGCCTATCGTGTGGAATAAAACTCCACTTTAATCCGGTTGGAAATCCCGCACCACCACGCCCACGCAAACCAGAGGCCTTCATCTCATGAATAAGATGCTCTCTCGGTGTTTTTTCTTTTACAATTTTACGCCAAACTTGATAGCCACCGATGCTTTCATAGGCCGATAATGTCCAGGAATCTTTTAAATGTAGCGTCCGATAACACACCTCATTGATCATGAGGGTTTATCCTCTGCCAAGCGATCCACCAAAGCGATTGTTTTTTCAGTGGTCATATGTTCATAATATATTTGATCATCTACCTGACACATCGGAGCTCCACCACAGGCACCAAGACATTCCACCGCTTTGAGTGTGAATACACCATCCGAGGTGGTCTCATTCACCCTAATACCTAATTTTTTTTCCAAGCAAGTTAAAATATCAGCGCTGCCTCGTAAGAAACAAGCAATATTATGACATACGCTAATTTTATGCTGGCCAATCGGAGACAAGTGATAAAGATCGTAAAAGGTTGCAACTTCATAAACCGCAACATTCGGTATCTTTAAATAAGCGGCTAAGGCATCCATCGCCGCTTCACTCAACCACGCATCATTTTGCTTTTGCACTAATAATAAGGCTGGGATCAGCGCAGATTGCCTATGCTCTACGGGATATTTCGAGCACCAATGATCAATTTCCTGCTTGACCGCATCGCTGATGACAAAAGCTGTATTATCTGCATTCATTAGCGATCAATCTCACCAAATACTACATCAATACTCGATATAATCGATACTAAATCTGCAATCATATGTCCTCGGCACATTTCATCTAAAGCCGCCAAATGCGGAAAACTCGCAGCTCGTACTTTCACCCGATAGGGTTTATTCGCACCATCGGAAATCATATAAATACCAAACTCACCTTTGGGCTGCTCTACCGCAGCATAGACTTCACCCACGGGAACAGCATAGCCCTCAGTAAATAATTTAAAATGATGAATTAAGGATTCCATATCTTGCTTCATATCCTGACGGCGTGGCGGTACAATTTTATGATCATCTATCATGACGGGGCCTGGATTATCACGCAACCATTTGATGCACTGACGAATCATATGATTAGACTGACGCATCTCTTCAACACGCACCAAATAACGATCATAGCAATCGCCATTTTTACCCACAGGAATACGAAAATCTATCTCATCATAACAGGCATAACTTTGATTTTTACGCAAATCCCATTCCACGCCTGAACCCCGCAACATCGGTCCCGAAAAACCTAAGGCCAGTGCTCGCTCTGCTGATACACAACCAATATCCACAGTGCGTTGCTTCCAAATACGATTATCTGTTAACAACGTTTCATATTCATCAATCAGCGCTGGAAATCGCTCCGTAAAATCCTCAATAAAATCCAGTAAAGAACCCTCGCGCGCTTGATTACGTCGCTTTGTATCTTGCTCTGAGGACCAACGTGAGGCACGATATTTTGGCATACTCCCTGGCAAATCGCGATAGACACCGCCTGGTCGATAATAGGTGGCATGCATACGTGCACCCGATACCGCTTCGTAACAATCCATGAGATCTTCTCGTTCACGGAAACAATATAGAAAAACGGTCATGGCTCCAATATCTAAGGCATGCGCCCCTAACCAGAGCAAATGATTTAAGATACGGGTGATTTCATCGAACATCATCCGAATATACTGAGCTCGACGCGGCGGCATAATACTCAGCAATTTCTCAATAGCTAAGACATAAGCGTGTTCATTACTCATCATGGAAACATAATCAAGACGATCCATATAACCGATGCTCTGATTATAAGGCTTGCTTTCAGCTAACTTTTCAGTGGCCCGATGCAATAATCCAATATGTGGATCGATCCGCTGAATCACTTCACCATCTACTTCAATAATTAAACGCAATACGCCATGTGCCGCGGGATGTTGCGGGCCAAAATTAAAGGTATAATTCTGAACTTCAGGCATCTTTTTTATCACCCAGTTCTGAGGTAGAGGTCGCACCCGCTTGATAACGATTATCAAAACGAATGACTTTAGGAACGAGCACCCGTGGCTGGATACTCACCGGTTCATAAACACAACGTTTTGCTTCAGCATCATATCGCAATTCTACTTCCCCAATTAAAGGAAAATCCTTACGAAAAGGGTGGCCCACAAAGCCATAATCGGTTAATAAACGGCGTAAATCTGGATGGCCTTCAAAGATAATTCCAAATAAATCAAAAGCTTCCCTTTCATACCAATGGGCAGACGGCCAAATTTTTATCACTGATGGCAGAATCGGATTGTCTTCATCGAGATAAACCTTCAGGCGAACGCGATGATTCTGACGCAAGGATAGCAAATGATATACCACTGCAAATCTTGGTTTATGCCAATTCACCATCTGCTCTTGTACACCTTGTACATATCCCCGACTAAATCCGCTGGTCGTCGTATGCTCGGTACGCCACTCAGTCATCCCGTAATTTAAATAATCGACCCCACAGACATCCACTAATACCTGGAAATCAAGCGCGGACTCATCACGCAAAATTTGAGCTACATGCAGTAAATGCTCAGCTGGTAACTCAATGATGGGCATGTTTTTTTCATCCACATGCGTTATATAGCCCTTGCAAAGCGTGGATAAATGATGGATCAAATCTGAATGATGAATCATAGCCAATACTCTAATAGGATACTAAAGACGCTCAATCATCCGTGGACGCCCAATCTTATTTCTTAGCTGCAACACGGCATACATCAATGCCTCTGCTGTCGGTGGGCAGCCCGGCACATAAACATCAACGGGCACAATTCGATCACAACCTCGAACGACAGAATAGGCATAATGATAATATCCCCCACCATTGGCACAAGATCCCATAGAAATGACCCATCTCGGTTCTGCCATTTGATCAAATACTTTGCGTAATGCCGGCGCCATTTTATTGCATAAAGTACCCGCCACAATCATCACATCCGATTGTCGAGGGCTCGGACGAAAAAGAGCTCCAACACGATCCAAATCATAACGTGATGAACCGGCTTGCATCATTTCAACAGCGCAACAGGCTAAACCAAAGGTCATCGGCCATATAGATTTTCCACGAGCCCAACGAACTAGCTCATCAAATGAGGCCAAAAAAAAACCAGCATTAGGACGCTGCTTCTGATTCACTCCCACGTTAAAGCGCCTCGCTTCCACTCATACACAAAACCCACGATTAAAATAAATAAAAACATCATCATAGCCCAAAATC
>JABABH010000014.1 GCA_014238325.1 Coxiellaceae bacterium
AACCTCTTTGACTTTATGCTCCCCTTAGAAAAGCAGCTCATGCTACAATATGACACAGCCATTCACGACATAGAAGAGCAACACCACATGACTTATACCGATCGTATAGAAGAACGAGGAAGAGAAACGGGTTTACAAAAAGGCCGCCAAGAAGGATTACAAGCGGGCCGCCAAGAGGGATTACAAGCGGGCCGTCGAGCAGGAGAGCTAGCGCTCTTCAACCAATTACTAGAGGCTAAATTTGGACCGCTTGCGCCCTATTACCTGAAACAAATAGAGCAAGCCGACTCTGAGCTATTATCCACGTGGGTCAAAAGATTGGCAACAGCAGAGACTTTGGAGCATATCTTCATGGAAACTGCTGATATCCAATGACCTATATTCATTGACGAATCATGTCACCCGGGAAACTCACTCTTCCAAGTATAGGGCAGTATGGCATCATACTTTGATGCTGTTGCTCTATACTTGGGAGCTGGACTAGATCAGCTTTCCACTGAGCTCATCGCTCACTCCCTATTTTTAAAAAGATTGAAACCTTTCTCTATCATGATGCAGCCATGTTAATGAGATAAGCTTAGACGCACACCAAGCACCGCTGGTGCAACCCACGCAATCTGCTACAATACATGGCTGATCTAATCGTGACAATGCTTGGATATCAACCACCATGAAGCGCACCTTAACTGTACGCACTCCAGCAAAACTCATTCTCTCCGGCGAGCACGCTGTCGTTCACGGATGCCCCGCCATCGCAGTCGCGATCAATCGTTATATGGAGGTCAGGATGCACGGATCCTCCCCATCGCATTTCTCTTTTGATTTAATGGGCATGCATGTACAAAAGCATGTAACCCGTTCCGCCTTAAGACAGTTGAAAGATACAGTAAAAAAAAAATATCATCAATATAGTCTTGGAGAATTACGTATCAAGGATGTGCTACAACATCCCTTTGAACTTGCCCTGTTTACCGTTATCAATGTATTAGATCAACTCAAAAAAAATCTACCTAAGGGAATTAAAATTTTTACCGATTCCAATATACCGATCGGCTGTGGGTTAGGCTCCTCAGCTGCAAGTATTGTCAGCCTGATTTATGCGCTCACAGAATGGCTGCAGCGCGGCTTATCTTTAGAAGCCTATATCCAACTGGGCAAAGAGTCTGAAAATCTGCAGCATGGCCTATCGAGCGGTTTAGATCTGTACACCGTCTACTACGGCGGTTATATCCACTACCACCAGCATACCTTCAAACGGTATCCCATCGATCACTTATCTTTGCATCAAACACCTATGCAATTAGTCGAAACCGGGCAGCCAGCCAGCAGCACGGGCGAGTGTGTCTCTCATTCTACACGTTATTTTAAACAGCACCCGATAGTAGATCAGTTCTCTGCTATAACACAGGCCCTGCATGATGCTATCCGCCAAGGCGACACGGCGACGATCAAAACATGCATGCGCCGCAACCATCTTTTATTATGCCAAATCGGCGTTGTTCCCGATCAAGTAAAACAGTTTATCGAAGCGGTTGAACATGTGGGTGGAGCCGCCAAGGTCTGTGGAGCCGGGAGTATCAGAGGTCACGCAGCTGGAGCTGTATGGGTCATGGCCGATCAAGATGTCTCCCCCCTTGCAACCCAATATGGTTATCAAGCATCACCCCTTTTATTTGAAAATCGCGGAACTCACCTTGTCCTATAAAGCACAAGCACCTGGCAGCCTGATGCTAGTCGGTGAATATGCCGTCCTAGTAGGATATCCGGCTATTGTCTTAGCCATCAATCGTTTTATCACGGTCAACCTTGAGCCCAGATCTGATCGTGTGGTTAACCTTTTTTCTGTACTAGGGGAACATACCACCGACTTAGAAACTCTGACGATTATGCAACCTTTCGAATACGTTTTAGCCACCTTAGCTGCAAAAATCTCAGCTTTACCCTCCGGTTGTGACATCCATATTCATAGCGAATTCGATAGTGGTATCGGATTAGGTAGCTCAGCCGCTGTCACGATCGCAACTTTACAAGCCCTATACCAGTGGATACGGCCGGGCTTAGCAACATCAGTAACCTTATGGCACGAGGCAATCGATATTATTCATCAAGTGCAGGGTGGCCACGGCTCAGGCGCTGACTTAGCCGCAAGCCTTTACGGAGGTATATTGTCGTTTCAGCAAAATCCATTTAAGATTCGTCCCTTATCTCCTGCTCCACCGATAACAGTCGTCTATACCGGCAAAAACAATATGAGAACACCCCAAGCCATTCAAGCATTTAAACGCGATTATCACAGAGAAAAACACGATAGACTTCTCCAGAAAATTGGCCAACTTGCCCCAACAGCAGCCTATGCTATTAGCCAAGGGAATTGGCATAAGCTCGGTGCATTACTCGCTCAGGGACAAGGTTATATGCGAGCTTTAGGCGTCAGTACACCTAAGCTAAATCGCATCGTCCACAGCCTATCCACCCAACCTGATATATTCGGGGCTAAACTCTCTGGTTCCGGATTAGGTGATTGCATCATTGGCATCGGAGTTCTAAAAGCGCCATTCTTTCCCCAAACAGCGACAAAGCACAGTGATCCCCGACTATTACCACTCTCTGTCTCATGGCAAGGCTCCGCTTGAAAGGCAAAATAGCAACACCTATGATTCATCGCACCCGTACTACACTCATCCAAAACATGCTACATGCATTTACAAAAATACCAGCTTATCCCTATGCCACAAGCTTTGCCCCTACCAATATCGCCCTGTGTAAATATTGGGGAAAACGGGATGAGCATCTGAATTTACCGATCACATCCAGTTTATCCATTACGCTAAGGGGCCAAGGTGCTTACGCACATCTGATACCAACCCACGCCCCTTTACATCATATTGTGATCAATGGCATCGTCCAAGAGCACCATCCAATACATACACAATATTTACTGACTTTCTTGGATGATTTCTGCTTCACACCTGATACCAAATACCAACTATACCTTGATACCGATATACCCGTCGCCAGTGGACTTGCTGCCTCTGCATGCATCTATGCCGCTCTCGTCCTGTCCATCGACCAATTATTTGCTTGGCAGCTCCCGACCACCATGCTTTCTATCTTCGCACGCCTAGGCAGTGGTAGTGCCTGCCGTTCCATGTACCCAGGATTCGTAGAGTGGCAAGCTGGTGCAGATCCATCAGGGAAAGATAGTCATGCCATTCCATTGAGCGCTACCTGGCCCGACTTGCGTATTGGGCTTCTCATGATCGATCATCAAAAAAAATCAGTCTCATCACGTGAAGCCATGCGCCATACTGTCAACACCTCTCAACTCTATGCTGCCTGGCCCAAGCAAATGCACCAAGATCTTCATAATATAAAACAAGCCATTGCAATACAAAATTTTCCAAGCTTGGGTCAAATTGTAGAATCTAATGCTTTAACCATGCATGCGACTATGCTCTCAGCATGCCCGCCTATTATGTATACGCAACCCCCAACGCTCGCCAGCATGCAGCTTATATGGTCCTTGCGTGAACAAGGATTGCCCCTTTATTTTACACAAGATGCGGGACCTAATTTAAAATTATTATTTTTGGCTCAAGATACTGCGTCGGTTACTCAAGCCTTTCCATCTTTAAAAATAATCACCCCCTTTGCATGAGTCACCTCATATGACAACCGATAGAGATACTGTGATTCTGGTCAATCAATACGACCATGCCATTGGATGCGCCCCTAAACTAAAAGCACATCGATTAGGACAATTGCATCGCGCTTTTTCTGTATTTATTTTTTTATCAACACAGCATACATCGCACCTACTACTGCAGCAGCGTCATCCTGATAAATATCACAGCGGTGGATTATGGACCAATACCTGTTGCAGTCATCCACGTCCGGGAGAAACGGTGATACAAGCAGCAGAACGGCGATTACAAGAAGAAATGGGTTTAAAAATACCCTTAAAGGCAGCAGGCGCCTTTGAATACAGAGCTGAACTCGATCATGGCTTTATCGAGCACGAATATGATCATGTCCTGATTGGTTACGCTCAAGATAGAAAGGTGCATCCTAACGCCAAAGAAGTCATCGCAACAGAATGGCTAGACCTGTCCTTATTAGAACGAGACTGGGAAAAAAAATATACTCACCGATTTACTGCGTGGTTTCTAGAAGCTTTAACTATCGCCCTAAAAAATACTGGATTGGCGCAACGCTCATAAGCAGGAGAATGCCGAGCAGTCATATCGTTGCGTCAACCCAGTTTTAATCACGTGTTATACCGCTCGCGACTGAAGATGCGAAGTGGGTTATTGCTCAGAATTTTCATAGTGAAGCAGAGGGATTATCATTTGGCTCAATATCTACATCCCCATTCTCATGGTTCTTCCGTCCCGGTCCCGAAAATACACCGTACTTACTAAGAGAGTCATGCGGGAGTATTTCCTCAGGAACATTATTTGCTGTATCAAATTCAGGAGGTGGCTCTGGCTCTCCTGCTTTAGCCTCATTACTTCCCAAGCTTCGAAAAGGGTCGTTGTTGGGCTCTTCATTAGAGTGAGACGAAGCATTAGACTGATTCAAGCCTGACTCCAACTCGTTAGAACTACCATAATCCTCAGAACCACTTTCGTCGTCGCCCTGCCGGGTAGCACCACTTGCAACTTCAGATTTGCTTGCCTCAGACTCCTTGTTCTGCAAATTTTTCAAAAAAGTCTCAGTGAAGTCAGCAACAGTATCAAGCATCTGATAGTTAAACTCCTTGGAAACCGCTTTAAACCGAACTATGATTTCTGTACAAGGCTGATTGATAAAGTCTTTAGGCGTGATCTCTACGTTTATTTTATCCTTTTGATCTACTGCAAACGCATCAAGTAATTCCTTTAACTGTCCTCGTGTCAGCTTTCCCGATATCAGCCCTATAATCCGATTTGCCTGATCTACTGAGGATTTATTAGAGAACGACAATACTGAGACACCTCTCTCCAACCAATTCGGTTTGACAAAGTCTACTGTCAGCTTAAGAGCATTGCTAGCATCTTTAAGATCTAGCTCAACTTGTTGCAGAGTCGACAACGGGTTCTCACCTTCTACAGACGTTTCAACTTTATCTGAATGGATGAACTCAGATAATACAGTCCATTCAACAAATACTGAGCCCCTTTGAATGCCGTATAAGCATAAATCAGACAGCTGATTCAAGATTGCAAGCTTTTCTTTGCTACGAGCCTTACTCATCAGCTCTTGAAAGGCCTTTTCCAGGTCCGTAGGGTCGATATTAGGTATATACTTAAAACCGAATTTAGCCAAGCGTTCCTCACGACCAGCATAATCATCCGGCTCTGCTGCAGCAGATGGGGGGATGGGATCCATAACCTGAAAAGCAAATTTTTCGGACATAGTATACTCCTAATTCTGAATGCTCTATCTTATCATCGAGGGTCACGGTCAAAATGTAGTTTATATATGCTAATATTTGTGTGAAGTTATCCCTTTTTTTATGATACCCTTGAAATGTTAAATTAATCTTAAGTTTGGATGCTTATATGAAAAAGAAAAGCTCACAGCACGAACTGACACTGCGTGGATTCCTTTTAGGCGCCGTTCTGACCATTCTGTTTATTGCGGCTAATGTATATCTTGGTCTTACCATTGGGATGACCTTCTCTACCTCCATTCCAGCCGCTATTATCTCGATGACATGCTTCAGCGCCTTAAAAAAGGGCAATATTCTAGAAAATAATATCGTCCAAACCATTGCCTCTTCAGGCGGCACCCTCTCTGCGGTGATCTTTGCCTTGCCCGGGCTCGCGATGATCAATGTATGGGCTGGATTTCCGTTCTGGCAATCCACACTGGTCTGCATGTTGGGCGGCTTATTTGGCGTATTATTTACTATCCCCTTGCGTCGCGCACTCGTCGTGGATAGTGACTTGCCCTATCCAGAAGGAACAGCAGCAGCAGAACTCCTCAGACTCCCCCTACAAGAAGCCAACGAAGCCACCCAAGAAACTCCACTCAAAGATATTCTTTATAGCACAAGTCTGGCTTTTATTTTTAGCTTATTCAGCAAAGGATTTCATTGGATGAGCAGCGGGTTCTCAGTCTACGGGAGCATGGGCAGCATAGTCACGGGAACGAGCGCGAGTTTTGATTTTGCCTTAATCGGTGCAGGATACTTAATTGGTATCCGGATCGGATTAACCATCCTCATTGGCACGGCTCTTGCATGGTTGATTGGAGTTCCACTATTTTCTCTGGGTCACCTGGGCGCACACCCTCACTTTGCTCACTATGCACAAGCCCTGTGGGGCAATAAAGTCCGCTACATAGGTGTCGGGACGATCGGGATCGCCGCCATATGGTCCATTGTTCAACTGATTAAACCCGTCATCAAGAGCATACATACTTCTATTCAGCATACTCGTCAGTATGACCGCATTGAATCCCATGAAAAAGACATGCCTATTACTTGGGTTGCCATCCTATCCATGGTCTTAATCTTTCCTTTAATCGC
>JABABH010000015.1 GCA_014238325.1 Coxiellaceae bacterium
CAGCGTTACGTAAGGTAGCACGTGTTCGTTTAACGAATGGAGCTGAAGTGACGGCTTATGTTGGGGGTGAGGGGCATAATTTGCAGGAACACTCTGTGGTTCTCATTCGTGGTGGTGCTGTTAAAGATTTGCCGGGTGTACGATATCATATTGTGCGTGGAAGTTTGGATACAGCAGGTGTCTCTGGACGCCGACATGGTCGTTCCAAATATGGTGTTAAGAAACCGAAAGAATAGAGCTGAGGTCCTAATAACATGTCAAGAAAAAAAGCAGCACCTAAAAGAAAGATTTTAGCTGATCCTCTCTTTGGAGAGGTCATACCGGCTAAGTTTGTTTCTGTGATTATGCGAGGTGGGGCAAAGTCTAAGGCTCAGAAAATTCTCTATTCTGCTTTGAATATAGTTGCGGAGCGGAAATTAAAGCGCACAGTAGATATCTATGTTGAGGAGGAAGCGCGATCATTAGCTTTGGATCTTTTTAAGCGGGCTTTGAGAAATGTGACGCCTGTCATTGAAGTTAAGTCTCGTCGGGTTGGCGGTGCGACTTATCAGGTTCCAATAGATATTCTTCCTGACCGTAAGGCTGCCTTAGCTAGACGTTTGTTGATTGAGGCAGCACAGAAGCGCCAAGAAAGGGGCATGATCTTAAAGCTAGCAGGTGAAATTATGGATGCCTCCGACGACCAACCCCGTGGTGGAGCCATAAAAAGGCGTGAAGAGATGCATCGTATGGCGAAGGCAAATCAATCCTTCTCCCATCATACGGTGGATCATTAATTTTTGGTCGATGTGAATATAGCGATTTAGTGAGTGGTATTTCGAGAATAACATGGTAACAAAAGAGACACCCTTAGATCATCTCCGCAATATTGGTATTGTGGCGCATATCGATGCAGGAAAGACGACGACGACTGAGCGCGTCTTATACTATGGCAATCGATCGCATAAAATAGGCGAGGTGCATGAGGGAACCGCTCTTATGGATTCTATGGCCCAAGAGCAAGAGCGGGGTATTACTATCAGTGCTGCTGCAACGAATATTCGTTGGCCTGGCATGAGTCGACAGCATATTCACTCTCCCTATACGATTGCTATTATCGATACCCCGGGGCATGTGGACTTTACGATTGAGGTCGAACGTTCTTTGCGCGTCTTGGATGGTGCTGTTGCTGTATTTTGTGCCGTAGGCGGTGTTGAGCCGCAAAGTGAGACCGTATGGCGACAAGCCAATAAATATATGGTTCCCCGAATCGGTTTTGTGAATAAAATGGATCGTGCTGGTGCTAATTTTCTAAAAGTAGTAGAGCAGGTCCGCGACCGATTAGGATCGCATCCAGTCCCTATTCAGTTGCCGATTGGTGCAGAAGAAAATTTTGAGGGCGTGGTCGATTTGATCTTGATGAAGGCAATCTACTGGAATGAAGAAGATAAGGGTATGACCTACACCTTCGGTGAGGTTCCCGAAGATATGCTCCAGCTCTGTCATGAATATCGGGAGAAAATGGTAGAAGCGGCGATAGAGGCTTCTGAATCTTTACTCGAGGTTTATCTAGGGGGAGAAGCAATATCCCACGATGATATTCGTGAGGCATTAAGAGCCCGTACGATTAAGAATGAAATTGTGCCGATGTTATGTGGTAGTGCCTTTAAAAATAAGGGTGTTCAGGCAGTTTTGGATGCAGTTGTTGACTATTTACCTGCTCCTACGGATCTTCCTGCTATTCACGGAGAGGATGCAAAGGGTCATGACACATCTCGGGCTCCTGCATTAGACGCCCCATTTTCAGCATTAGTATTTAAAATTGAGATTAATCAGTATGGGACCTTATATTATTTTAGGGTCTATTCTGGAAAGCGTGAAGTGGGTGATGCTGTTTATAACCCTAAAAAAAATAAAAATGAACGATTGGGGCGCATTCTAAAAATGCATGCCAATGAGCGAGAAGAAATTAAGTCTGTTCAAGCTGGAGATATCGTAGCAGCTATCGGACTGAAACATACGATGACGGGTGATACTTTATGTGACGTGAATGCTGTCATTACTTTGGAGAAAATAGAATTTGCAGAGCCCGTGATTTCTGTAGCGATAGAGCCTAAAACTAAAGCAGATCAAGAAAAAATGGGTATAGCTCTCTCTAAATTGACCCAGGAAGACCCATCTTTTCGAATGCATACCGATCCAGAAACTGCCCAGACCATCATCGAAGGTATGGGTGAATTGCATCTTGAGGTTATTGTAGATCGGATGCGGCGTGAGTTTAATGTTGAAGCGAATGTTGGAAAGCCAAGGGTGGCCTATCGTGAAACCATTCGCCGGGAAGTTGAGCAAGAAGGCAAATATATTCGTCAAACTGGTGGGCGTGGTCAGTATGGCCATGTGTGGTTACGTATTTCGCCTGGAGAGCCAGGATCTGGTTTTGAATTTGAAAATGCTATTGTCGGTGGTGTGATTCCAAAGGAATATGTTCCAGCGATTGAAAAAGGTGTAGCCTCTCAGATGCAAAATGGTGTCCTAGCTGGATATCCACTCGTTGATGTCAAAGTTTCAGTTTATGATGGCTCTTATCATGATGTTGACTCGAGTGAAATGGCGTTTAAAATTGCAGGTTCTCAGTGTTTTAGAGAAGGGGCTCTCAAAGCGAGTCCTGTTTTGCTGGAACCGATTATGAAAGTAGAGGTCGTAACACCAGAAGAATATATGGGCGACCTCGTTGGTGATTTAAATCGTCGCCGTGGTTTTATTCAGGCGATGGATGAAGGGGCGATGGGCAAGATTATTAGCGCTGAAGTTCCGCTGGCTGAAATGTTTGGATATGCAACGGATTTGCGTTCTTTGAGTCAAGGACGTGCGACCTATACGATGGAGTTTTTGCAGTATACAGAAGCGCCTTCGAATATTGCTAAAGAAATTATTGAAAGAGAGCGTTAACCGATTTAATTCGTGAGTGAGGTAAAGAGTTATGGCAGCGAAGGAACACTTTAGTCGGGATCTTCCGCATTTAAATGTGGGTACGATAGGTCATGTGGATCATGGTAAGACGACCTTATCGGCAGCATTAGCGACGTATGCCTCGAAGAAGTATGGTGGAGAGGCTCGAGCTTTTGAGCAGATAGACAATGCGCCCGAAGAGAAGGCACGAGGAATAACCATAGCGACGGCCCACTTGGAATATCGTAGTGAGAATCGCCATTATGCGCACGTAGATTGTCCTGGTCACGCGGATTATGTGAAGAACATGATCACAGGAGCGGCTCAAATGGATGGAGCGGTTCTGGTAGTGAGTGCAGCAGACAGTGTGATGCCTCAGACGCGGGAGCATATCTTGCTTGCGAAGCAAGTAGAGGTGCCGAATATTATTGTGTATTTAAATAAAGCGGATACAGTAGATGATCCGGAGTTGATCGAGTTAGTGGAGATGGAGGTCCGTAGTTTGTTAACGGATTATGGATTTCCTGGTGATGATACACCGGTTATAGTAGGGTCAGCACTGAAGGCTTTAGAGGGAGATACGGGGGAGTTAGGTGAAGGATCGATACAAAAGTTATTGAATGCCATGGATGACTATTTTCCGCAGCCAGAGAGGGCAACGGACAAGCCGTTTTTGATGCCGATAGAAGATGTATTTTCTATTTCAGGAAGAGGAACGGTGGTAACAGGGCGTATAGAGAAGGGAGAAGTGAAGGTAGGAGATGAATTAGAGATAGTTGGGATAAGGAAGACGCAAAAGACGATCTGTACCGGTGTTGAGATGTTTAGGAAGCTGCTGGATCGAGGTCAGGCAGGAGATAACGTAGGTGTGTTATTGCGTGGAACGAAGAGGGAAGATGTAGAGCGAGGTCAAGTTTTGTCGAAGCCAAATGCGATCACGCCGCATAAGAAGTTTGAGGCGGAGGTCTACGTGTTATCGAAAGAGGAAGGAGGCCGACACACGCCGTTTATGAAAGGCTATCGCCCTCAATATTACTTTCGTACGACAGATGTGACAGGTGAGTTGCTGAGTTTGGCGGAAGGTGTAGAGATGGTGATGCCCGGGGACAACGTACAGGTGACGGTAGAATTAATTGCGCCTGTGGCGATGGATGAGGGTCTTCGTTTTGCTATTCGAGAGGGTGGTCGAACGGTCGGGGCCGGTGTTGTGACCAAAATTATTGAGTGAGGTAAGCTTGAATGGCTCTCAGCAAAAATCAGCGAATACGCATTAGATTAAAAGCTTTTGATCACAAGCTTATTGATTGGTCTACTCAGGAAATCGTACAAGCAGCACGCAAAACTGGGTCGATTATTGTTGGACCTATTCCTTTGCCAACGAAGATCGAGTCTTATACGATTTTGATTTCACCACATGTTGATAAAGATGCGCGTGATCAATATGAAACTCGCATTCATAAGAGATTGCTCTATATTATTCATCCAACAGATAAAACTGTGGACGCTTTAATGAAGTTGCATTTGGCGGCAGGTGTGGATGTTCAGATTAGCTTGGAATAAATGCTACGGTTGATGAAGTGAATTTTAAGATTTAATTTTTGGAGACATAGGCAATGCCTATAGGTTTTATTGGTCGAAAACATGGTATGACGCGCGTCTTTACTGAAACAGGTAAGTCTATACCCGTGACGGTAGTTGAGTGTTTGTCGAATCGAATTTTGCAAATCAAAACCATGCAAGAAGATGGTTACCGAGCCTTTCAAATGGTTGCAGGTTCCAAAAAACTGACTCGTGTTAATAAGCCGATGGCTGGACATTTTTCTAAAGCAGGGGTAAGGCCTGGTATCTTTATACATGAGTTTCGTTTAGACGAGCATGAAAATCCAGATATGAAGGTAGGCGATGAAATCGCAGCAGATCTGTTCTCTGTAGGAGAATGTGTAGATGTTCGTGGCTTAACGCGTGGTAAGGGTTTTGCTGGGACGGTGAAGCGACATAATTTTGCTATGCAAGATCTTTCACATGGTAACTCGCTATCCCATCGTGCACCGGGTTCTATTGGTAATAACGAGCCAGGTCGAGTGATGAAAGGGAAAAAAATGGCTGGCCAGTTAGGAAACGTTTATTGCACTATACAGAATCAAGAAGTTGTTAGAGTAGATTTAGATCGTGGCATGATATTGGTAAAAGGTGGATTACCAGGTGCTCCCAATGGTCTCGTCATTATTAAAAGATCTGTGAAATCAGCGAGGAATGCCTAATGGAGCTCGTAGTTCGCTCATTAACTCAACAGGATATACCACCATTGATGGTGTCAGACGATGTTTTCTCTTGCCCTTTTAAAGAAGGTTTAATTCATCAGGTTGTGCACGCTTACTTGGCTGGTGGTCGATCCGGTAATCGGGCTCAGAAAACGCGTAGTGAAGTACGTGGAGGTGGTGCTAAGCCTTGGCGGCAAAAGGGAACGGGTCGTGCACGCGCAGGAACTATTCGTAGCCCTTTATGGCGTACGGGAGGGGTGACCTTTGCAGCTAAGCCTCGCGATTTTTCTCAAAAAGTCAATAGAAAAATGTATCAGCGGGCTTTAGCCTCTATCTTTTCTGAATTAGTGCGTCAGGATCGTCTCATTGTCGTGGATGAATTAACGATAAAGGAACCGAAAACACGACAATTAAAAGATCATTTAGATGCATTGAATTTCAAGAAGGGATTAATTCTAATCAGAAATATTGGGCAAAATAATAGTGATACTCATGAAAATGAAGCTCGTAATCTTGCTTTGTCTTCAAGAAATTTAGTGGGTGTGAACCTGGATAACGCACTGACAGTTAACCCTGTGAGTTTAGTGGTAGCCTCACATATCTTGGTGACAGTAGAAGCGATAAAACAAATTGAGAAGCGAATATTATGAATCAGACAAGAGCATTTCAAGTTTTGCTTGCCCCTTGCATTTCTGAGAAAACTACGAATACAGATCAACTCTATGCATTTAAGGTTCTGAAAGATGCAAAGAAATCTGAGATAAAATGTGCTGTAGAGGATAATTTTAATGTAGCAGTCAAATCTGTGCGAGTGCTGAATGTCAAAGGTAGATCTAGGCGTTTTAAACAGACAAGAGGTAAAACAAAGACTTGGAAAAAAGCCTATGTCATGTTGTCCGCAGGATCTGAAATTGTACTGGCTGATGATAATTAAGACAACAATATTAAAGGTATATCATCCATGGCTTTAGTAAAAACAAAACCAACTTCTCCGGGTCGTCGTTTTCTGGTTAAATCGGTTAATCCAGATTTACACAAGGGGAATCCTTACTCTCCACTATTAGAGAGTAAAAAGCGTATCAGTGCTCGCAATAATGCTGGAAGAATTACCGTGCGCCGAAGAGGTGGGGGACATAAGCGTCACTACCGAATTATTGACTTTAAGCGAACTAAAGATGCGGTCTCTAGTGTTGTGGAAAGATTAGAATACGATCCTAATCGAACGGCTTATATTGCATTATTACTGTACAAAGACGGCGAGCGTCGTTATATTATTGCACCGAAAGGGATTAAAAAAGGCGATACCATAGCATCTGGTCCGGATGTACCGATAAAAAGTGGAAATTGTTTGCCTTTGAAAAATATTCCGCTCGGCACAACGATTCATGGCATTGAATTAAAGCCAGGTAAGGGTGCACAGATGATTCGAAGTGCTGGAACTTTTGCACAATTAACGGCAAGAGAGGGAATATATGCTATCATTCGACTTCGATCGGGTGAGGTGCGTCGTGTATTAGCGGAGTGTCGTGCCTGTATTGGAGAGGTATCACATGCTGAGCATGCTTTAATTGTTTTAGGGAAGGCAGGTGCAAATCGTTGGCGTGGCATTCGTCCAACTGTTCGTGGTGTAGCGATGAACCCCATCGATCATCCCCATGGTGGTGGAGAAGGTAAAACTTCTGGCGGTCGACATCCGGTTAGCCCGACAGGAGTGCCAACCAAGGGATATAAGACGCGAAAAAACAAGCGTACTGATCATATGATTATTTACAAGCGACATAGAAGAAAGAGGTAGGAGACAGTGCCAAGATCCACAAAAAAAGGCCCATTTGTCGACCATCATTTATTAAAAAAAGTTGAGCTTGCGCAGAAAGAAAATAGTAAGCGCCCTATTAAAACATGGTCTCGTCGGTCTATGGTTGTTCCTGATATGATTGGTTTAACTATTGCTATTCATAATGGACGTCAGCATGTTCCAATCTATATTTCTGAGAATATGGTGGGCCATAAATTAGGTGAATTTGCGATGACTCGCACCTTCCGTATGCATTCTGGTGATCGCAAGGCGAAAAAAGGGGATTAAGACGATGAAGGCGTCGGCAACAATTAAATATGCACGTGTTTCTCCTCAAAAGGCTCGATTAGTAGCCGATCAAATTCGAGGGTTGTCAGCGGAAAGAGGCATACATTTGCTCAAATTTAGTCATAAAAAATCTGCAGCTATTATAAAAAAAGCTCTAGATTCTGCTATTTCGAATGCTGAGTATAATAGGGGTGCTGATATTGATGAGCTGGTTATATCCACAATTATGGTGAATGAAGCCTCCATCATGAAGCGCTTTCGCTCAGCGGCTCGAGGTCGAAGCACTCGTATAATGAAGCGGTCTTCGCATATAGTGATCACGGTTTCTGATTCGAATGAAGGGGTAGAATAATGGGGCAGAAGGTTCATCCTATTGGAATTCGATTAGGTATTACGCGTGAGTGGACATCTAATTGGTATGCCCATAAAAAAGATTTTGCGCGCTTTCTTCATAAAGACTTGGAAGTACGTGCATTGCTTGAGCGTCGCCTTAAAAAAGCAGGCGTCAGCCGTATTCAAATTGATCGTCCAGCAAGGAATGCTAAAATCACCATTTATGCTTCAAGACCCGGTGTCATTATTGGTAAGAAAGGCGGTGAAATTGAAGCCCTTCGTGGGATTGTTTCGAAAATTATGGAAGTTCCTGTGCATATTTCTATTGAAGAACTAAAAAAGCCAGAGCTTGATGCTAAACTTGTCGCTGGGAATGTCGCACAGCAATTAGAGCGTCGTTTAATGTTTCGTCGGGTGATGAAGCGAGCTGTTCAGACAACTTTACGACAGGGTGCTTTGGGTATCAAAGTGAGCGTTAGTGGAAGACTGGGCGGAGCTGAAATTGCAAGGACGGAGTGGTATAGAGAAGGACGAGTTCCTTTGCATACCTTTAGGGCTGATATTGATTATGCTCAAGTGACAGCTCAGACCACATATGGGGTAATTGGCGTTAAAGTTTGGATATTTAAGGGTGAAATAAACCAAAAAAAGATGAAAGTCAAGCCAGTTACTATTCAAAATCATTTATCTGATGGGGGGGCTGTCAATGTTGCAGCCTAGTACGAGAAAATATCGTAAGGATTTCAAAGGTCGTAATCGAGGGTTTGCGACGCGCGGAAATACGGTAGTTTTAGGTGAATATGGTTTGCGCGCGAACGCTCGAGCTCGTATTACAGCCTCTCAAATAGAGGCAGCACGTCGTGCTATAGCTCGACATGTTAAACGAGGCGGAAAGATTACTATTCGAATTTTTCCAGACAAACCGGTTACAAAAAAGCCGTTGGAGGTTCGTCAAGGGAAAGGGAAAGGGAACGTAGAGTATTGGGTTGCTTTAGTGCAACCTGGCCGTATCATTTTTGAAATTGAAGGGGTGACACCAGATTTAGTACGTGAGGCTTTTGCGCGCGCTTCAGCGAAGTTACCCATATCCTGTTCAGTCGTAAAACGGACGGTGATGTAAATGAATATCAAAGAGATGAGAGAGAAATCAAACGAAGAGCTAAAAATAGCATTGCTCGAGTTATATAAAGTACAATTTAAATTACGCATGAAAAAAGGTGCATTACAATCAGATTCTGCAGTCAATATCAGCCATTTGATTAAAAAAGCTCGTCGAGATATTGCGCGTATTAAGACTTTGTTAGTCGAGGAAAAGAAGCGATGAAAGAATCAAGTCCTATTCAGCGGATTATGACGGGTACTGTTATAAGTAATAAAATGAGAGATACGATTTCAGTCTTAATAGAGCGTAGCGTCAAGCATCCTAAATATGGAAAATATGTGAGGCGTTCTACAAAATTGCATGCTCATGATCCTGGCAATCAATGTCAGATGGGTGATGTGGTATCGATTGTTTCATGTGCTCCCATTTCAAAAATGAAGCATTGGAAATTAGTAGAGATTAAGACTAAAGCAGAGTAAATGCGGATTAGCATAGCATGAGAGGCTTGGAATGATTCAAACACAATCTATTGTTAATGTTGCTGATAATAGTGGTGCGAAACGTGTCATGTGCATCAAAGTATTAGGTGGCTCAAAGCGACGCTATGCTAATATTGGTGACTTGATTAAAGTCAGTATTAAAGAGGCTATTCCTCGCGGGAAAGTGAAGAAAGGCGAGGTTATGGTAGCGCTAGTGGTTAGAACAAGAAAAGGCGTTCGACGTGATGATGGCTCTTTAATTCGTTTTGATACGAATGCCGTTGTACTTTTAAATACACAGCGTCAACCTATTGGGACTCGTGTTTTTGGTCCGGTTACTCGTGAATTACGAACGAGTCGATTTATGAAGATCGTGTCATTGGCTTTGGAAGTATTATAAAACAGAGGCGTGATGAGGCATCATGAATAAAATAAAAAAAGACGATATGGTTATTATGATTGCGGGCAAGGATAAAGGTCGCTCTGGAAAGGTCCTCCAATGTTTGAAAAACAATAGGGTCATTGTTGAGGGAGTGAACATAGCTAAAAAGCACGTCAAACCGAATCCTAATCGAGGGCAAACGGGAGGTGTGGTTAAAAAGGAACTGAGCGTTCATATCTCTAATGTTGCGATTTATAACGATCATCCTCAAAAGGCTGACCGTGTGGGTCTCAAATTTTTAGAAGATGGTAAAAAAGTTCGTTATTTTAAGTCGACGGGAGAACTTATCGATGCATAGTCAATCACATTTTATGATGGGAATGCATAGGATCGCCGAGGTTAGCGCATGATGACGGACTTTCAAACAATGTATAGAGAGAAAATTATTCCAGCCTTAAAACAGAAATTTTGCTTTAAGTCTGTGATGGAAGTTCCTCGGTTACAAAAAATTACTTTAAATATGGGTGTAGGCGAAGCCGTATCTGATAAAAAAATATTGGATCGTGCCTTGGATGATCTCACAAAAATTGCTGGCCAAAAACCAGTTACGACCTATGCGAGGAAATCAGAGGCTGGTTTTAAAATACGAGCTGGCTGGCCGATTGGTTGTAAAGTGACTTTACGTGGAAATCAGATGTATGATTTCCTTCAGCGCTTAATTATGATTTCTATTCCGCGTATCACCGATTTTCGTGGATTTCCTCTTAAATCTTTTGATGGGAGAGGAAATTTTAGTTTTGGTATTCGGGAGCAAATTGTATTTCCTGAAATAGATTATGACACTATTGATGCTGTTCGTGGTTTGGATGTTATCATGACGACGTCAGCCAGTAACAATGAACAAGGTATGGCCTTGTTAAGGGCATTTGGTTTTCCTTTAAAAGAAGATAGAGGGTAATGGCATGGCAAAATTAAGTATCATCATGCGCAATAAAAAACGCATTAAGCGTGTAGAGGTAGCACGTAAAACACGTTTGGAAGCTCGCGAACAAATTAAAAAAGGTGATCTTGAGGAGCAGGAGCTCGCTATACTGAAATTACAGAAACGATCACCGAATGAAAGCCTTGTCCGTGTTAGAAATCGTTGTCATTATTGTGGTCGCCCTAGAGGTGTATTAAGAAAATTTGGTTTATGTCGGATTCATTTGCGTGAAGCAGTGATGCGTGGTGATGTTCCTGGTGTAAAGAAGGCAAGTTGGTAAAATATTATGAGTATGCAAGATCCTATTGCTGATATGTTTACTCGGATACGCAATGCGTTAACGGTTGGTAAGCAAACTGTTTTTGTACCGATGTCTCAGTTTAAGTACAATATTGCGAAAGTATTAAAGGATGAGGGATACATCGCTGATTTTCGTTTAGCGAAAAACGAAGTTGGGCGTGAGCACTTGCAGATTGACTTGAAATACTACGAAGGCCAATCTGTTATTACTAAGATTGTGCGTGTTAGTCGTCCTGGTTTACGAATATATAAAGAGAAGCGTCAAATTCCAGTGGTCAAAAATGGATTAGGAATTGCTATTATCTCTACTTCGAAAGGTGTCATGTCTGACCGTCAAGCACGTAAGATGGCTGCAGGTGGCGAAGTGATTGGTTATGTGGATTAGGAGCGTATCTTGTGGGTAGTCGAATAGCGCGTTATCCGGTCTTATTATCGGGCGTGACTTGCACGATTTCATCAAATCAGCTGATGGTGAAAGGAAAATTAGGGGAGCTTAATTTTGCAATACATCCAGCTGTCTTGGTGGAACATAATGAGTCAGCTAATACTTTGTTATTTTCACCAGTGCCTAATGTAGCTAACAGTGATGCATTAACGGGAACTACCCGTGCTTTGGCTAATAATATGGTGCTGGGTGTGACTCAGGGCTTTGAGAAAAAGTTATTATTAGTAGGAGTAGGTTACCGTGCTAGCGTACAGGGCAATACATTAAATTTATCGCTTGGATTTTCTCATCCGGTTGAGCGAGCTATACCGGATGGTATTAAGATTACGACACCTAGTGCGACTGAAATTCTTATTTCTGGTATTGATAAGCAGAAAGTGGGCCAAGTAGCTGCACATATTCGTGCTATTAGACCGCCGGAGCCTTATAAAGGAAAAGGGATTCGATATAGTGATGAAGTGATTATTCGAAAAGAGGCAAAGAAAAAATAGTGAATAAACGTCAGAAGCGTTATCGTCGTACTCGGCGAATTAGAGCGAAAATAAATGAGTTAGGCATGGTTCGTTTGAGTGTCTATCGTTCCAATAAACATGTATATGCACAATTGATTGCACCTCATGATGCCAAAATATTAGCGGCTGCATCTACGCTGGATAAAGAGCTTTGTGCATCTCTATCAAATGGTAGTAATTGTCATGCTGCTGCTGAAGTTGGTCGCGTGATTGCTAAGCGTGCAGAAAACTTGAGTATTATGAAAGTCGCGTTTGATCGCAGTGGATACAAATATCACGGACGAATACGTGCTTTGGCGGAGGCAGCCCGCGAATCAGGTATGCAATTCTAAACATATATTTAAGGTGCAAAAGTGGTACGATCAGTAGGTAATGATACAATCAGTGATGGTATACAAGAAAAACTAGTAGGCGTTCGTCGCACGGCAAAAGTAGTCCAAGGTGGCCGAATTTTTTCATTTTCTGCTTTTGTTGTCGCTGGTGATGGTAATGGAAAGGTTGGGTTTGGTTTGGGCAAAGCACGAGAAGTGCCCGTTGCTATACAAAAAGCGACAGAGCGAGCACGCCGAAATATGCAACAGATTCATTTGCACGGAGGTACTTTATACCATGCAGCTCGTGCTTCTCATGGAGCCTCAATTGTATGTATGTTTCCAGCATCTGAAGGAACTGGAGTGATTGCGGGAAATGCCATGCGTGCTGTTTTTGAAGTGATTGGTGTAGAAAATGTTTTGGCTAAATGTATAGGATCTTCTAACCCGATTAACGTTGTGCGTGCAACAGTAAAAGCCTTACAGATGATCGAAACCCCCGAGTTTGTAGCTGCTAAGCGTGGTAAAACTATTTCACATATTCTTGGAGGCGCGAAGTGAGGCATCAGAAAACGGTAGCAGTTACTCTAGTAAAGCGTAAATATGGTCGTAAGCCGGGTCATCGTGAGTGCGTAGAAGGTTTGGGTTTGCGTCGCTTACATCAACGAGTTTTGGTCCAATGCACACCAGAGAACCTTGGTATGGTAAAAAAAATTAGCTATTTATTAAAAATTGAGGATAACATCGATGCATCTCAATAGTTTAAGACCTGCCTCAGGTTCCCGTCAAAATAAAAAGCGAGTGGGTAGAGGTATAGGGAGTCAAAAAGGGAAAACTTGTGGTCGTGGTCATAAAGGGCAGCACGCTCGTTCTGGAGGTTACCACAAGGTAGGGTTTGAGGGAGGGCAGATGCCCTTACAAAGACGTATTCCCAAATTTGGCTATACTTCTCGTGTCTCTCGTTTTTCTGCTGAAGTTCGTTTGCATGAGCTTAATAAAATTACTGGCGATACAGTGGATTTGGCCTCTCTAAGGTCGTCTGGTATTATCACTGCATCGGTGAAGTTTGTAAAAATATTTTTATCCGGCACACTACAGAATCCGCTAAAAATACGCGGTTGTCGAGTCAGTCGTGGTGCACGTGCTGTTATAGAAAAACTGGGCGGTCAAATCGAATAACACATGAAAACAGCAGCAAAGGGTTCTTCATTATCACAAGGTGGTTTAGGTGAATTAAAAAAACGCCTACTCTTTCTCTTCTTTTGCCTTATTTTTTTCCGTTTCGGAGCTGCAATACCGATACCTGGTTTAGATCCTGTGCACCTAGCTGATTTTTTTAATAAAAATCAGCATGGTTTGTTGGGTATGTTCAATATGTTCTCTGGAGGAGCTCTAGGAAACATGACTTTGTTTGCGCTCGGTGTATTACCCTATATCTCGTCTTCTATTATCATACAAATGTATACTCAAATTTCTCCACAGATGAAGGCCTTACAAAAAGAAGGTGAGCTTGGGAGACGAAAAATTAGTCAATATACCCGATATGGAACAGTCATTTTATCTTGTTTGCAATCTATTTTTATGAGTAAGTATCTTATCAGTATCCCAGGTATAGTTCTGAGCCCTGGACCTCTTTTCTATTTTACGACATCGGTTACGCTAGTAACGGGTAGCATGTTTTTGATGTGGTTAGGTGAGCAAATAACGGAGAGAGGCATAGGAAACGGTATTTCTTTGATTATTTTTGCTGGAATTGCCTCTCGCTTTCCTGCTTCCATGGGACAAGTATTGACACAAATGCGCCAAGGTGAAATACCTGTTTTTATTTTTCTCTTAATGTTAGCAGTGATTTTAGCTGTTACCTTATTAGTGGTATTTTTTGAACGGGCTCAGCGTCGTATTACGATCAATTATGCAAAAAGACAGCATGGCCGAAAATTATATGCAGCACAAAGCAGTCACTTACCCTTAAAAATCAACATGGCAGGTGTGATTCCTGTTATTTTTGCGCAAAGTATCCTAGTATTTATCACCGCTGCTATCAAATTTGTCTCTTCGTTTCATGCCCTAAGCTGGCTCAATGAAGTGTCACTAGCTTTGGGTTATGATCAGCCTGCTTATATGATACTCTTTGCTATCTTAGCGATATTTTTTAGTTTTTTTTATACAGCCTTAGTGTTTAATCCTAAAGATACTGCTGATAATTTAAAAAAATCGGGAGCATTTATTCCAGGTATTCGACCTGGTGATCAAACGATGCGTTTTATTGATAAAATTATGACTCGTTTAACCCTATCCGGTTCATTTTATCTTGTCATCGTTGTGTTAGTTCCTAAATCTATTATCTTATTATGGTGGAACCTGCCTTTCTATTTTGGAGGTACTTCCTTATTGATTGTGGTGGTCGTTATTATGGATTCTATGTCACAGGTCCAAGCGCATGTGATGAGTCATCAGTATGAATCTTTAATGAAAAAATCGGGTGATAAAGATTCAAAAATGTCGTTAATTCGATAGCATTAGGGGATTACATATGAAAGTAAGAGCATCAGTCAAACGCCTTTGTAGGCACTGTAAAGTCGTGCGCCGAAAAGGTGTTATTCGTATTATTTGCAAAGAGGCACGTCATAAACAACGTCAGAAAGGCGGTGGGCTATAATAGGTTATGCTGCATGGTGTGGATTACTTGTTTGAATTTTGTTTTTTTAATGATATAATTTGAAATTTTATGTCAATAAATGTGGAGTAAGTGAAGAGTATGGTTGCGCGTATTTCAGGTGTCAATATTCCAGCGCATAAGCATTTGCGTGTGGGTTTACAAGCCATTTATGGGCTTGGGAATACTCGCGCATTGGAAATTTGTGTCAATGCTCAATTAGATCCGAGCATGAAAATCATGGACCTCTCAGATGAGCAATTGGATACTTTAAGAAGTATTATTGCTCAGTATACTGTGGAGGGAGATTTGCGTCGTGAACGTGCGATGAATATAAAACGAAAGATGGACTTAGGATGCTACGCAGGCTTTCGTCACCGGCGAGGTTTACCTCTTAATGGTCAGCGTACTCGAACAAATGCGCGTACTCGGAAAGGGAAACGAAAAGCAATTAGACACTCGTAACATTATATTGTATTAATCTGGGAATCGGCTATGGCGACGGTATCGAAAAAAAATATTGATAGTTCTACAACCAAAAAGATGGCAAAAAAACGTGCTGGCCCCAAGAAAGGCAAAGCTCGTATCCTGAATGAAGGGATTGTACATATTAAATCGACTTTTAATAATACGCTAGTCTCCGTTACTGATATGCATGGTGGCCAACTTTCTTTTAGTTCAGGAGGGCATTGTGGTTTTAGTGGCCATAGAAAGGCGACACCTTATGCGGCACAACTAGCTGCTGAAAGAGCCGCTCAAACGGCACGAGATACTTATTCACTGAAGCGTGTTGTAGTTAAATTGAGTGGCCCAGGAATTCCAGCACGTGATTCTGCAACGCGAGCATTGCGTAGCGTTGGGTTAGAGATTATGAGTTTAGAAGATTGCACCCGATTGCCACATAACGGTTGTCGGCCACCTAAAAAACGACGCGTATAGTAGAGGAAATAAAAGCATGGCAAGATATTTGGGTCCAACCTGTCGTCTCTCACGACGTGAACGTACTGACTTGTTATTAAAAAGTAATATTCGTCCGCTTGATTCAAAGTGCAATATTGAGCATACTCCAGGCGTGCACTGGCAGCGTCGTTCTCGCTTGACTGATTATGGCTTGCAGTTACGAATGAAGCAATTAATTAAGCGCTATTATGGCGTTTTAGAAAAACAATTTAGAAATTATTATAAACAAGCAGATCGACATAAAGGATCCACTGGCCAAAACTTGTTAGAATTATTGGAAAGACGCTTGGATAATGTTGTATATCGTATGGGTTTTGCTTGTACCCGCGCAGAAGCGCGACAATTAGTTTCACATAATAGCATTCTGCTCAATGGAGGGCGTGTGAATATTCCTTCCTACCTAGTGAAGCCCAATGATGAAATCGCAATCCGTCAAAAATCAACAGGACAACTGAGAATTAAAGCTGCTTTGAGTTTAGCGCAACAGGGTACACAACCTTCTTGGGTAGACGTAGACACAACTAAAATGGTTGGGAAATTTAATAGTGTACCGGAGGTTTCAGAACTTCCAGCTGATTTTAAGGTTAATTTAGTGGTTGAGCTTTATTCAAAATAAGAGGCTGTCAATATGGTTATGCAAGATCTTGCTAGTACTTTCTTAACACCGAAAAACATTCATATCGAAGAAGTGCGTCCTCTTTCTTTCCGAATTACTTTGGAGCCTTTTGAAAGGGGATTTGGAGATACGTTAGGGAATGCTTTGCGTCGAATTCTCATTTCTTCAGTTCCAGGAGCTGCTATTGTTGAAGTTAAAATGGATGGCGTTTTACATGAATATACTTCTATCAATGGCGTGCGTGAGGATGTCATTGATATTCTCCTTAATTTAAAAGGAATCGCAATTAAGTTAGAGGGTCGTTCAGAAGCAACTTTGTCAGTACATAAAAAAGGCATAGGGGTACTTACTGCGGCTGATATTCAATTAGAGCATGGTGTTTAGATTGTGAACCCTAACCATGCGATTGCTACTTTGCAAAAGGAAGATGCAGAGATCAATATGACTTTGAAGATCAAGATGGGTAGAGGTTATCAACCCGTAGCAGCACGACTCACAGAAGATGAATTATCGGCCCCTTCTGATACATTAATGCTGGATGTATCCTATAGCCCTGTTAGACGAGTCTCCTATCAAGTTGAGAATACACGTGTGGAGAAACGTACTGATTTAAATAAATTAATTCTCAATCTTGAGCTTAATGGTACTCTAGATCCAGAGGCAGCTATTCGGCAAGCTGCGACTATTTTGCAGCATCAACTTGCTGCTTTTGTTGACCTTGGAATCACGCAGGGCCAGCCTCGTATTAATATGGAAAATAAGATTGATCCTTTATTATTACGACCCGTGGATGATCTAGAATTGACTGTACGGGCCGCGAATTGCCTTAAAGCTGAAAATATTTATTACATCGGAGACCTGGTAAAACGTACTGAGCAAGATTTGTTGAAAACGCCAAATTTGGGTAAAAAATCACTCACCGAAATTAAGGCCGTATTATCCCAACATGGTTTGAGTTTGGGGTTGATTATGGAGCAGCCTTGGCCACCCTCTGACTTTCCCGAAAAAAAAGAGGATGAATAATCTATGAATCATCGAAAGAGTGGCCGTCGTTTAGGCCGAACTAGTTCTCATCGTAAGGCTATGTTTAAGAATATGGCCAATTCTTTATTGAAACATGAATTTATCCGCACGACATTACCTAAAGCAAAGGAACTTCGTTCTATGCTTGAACCTCTGATCACGCGTGCTAAACAGGATACGGTAGCTAATCGACGGCTTATTTTTGCAAAACTTCGAGATCAAGCTATGGTGGCGAAGCTATTTAAGGATATTTCAATTCGCAGTAAGTCGCGTCCAGGAGGTTACTTAAGAATTTTGAAATTTGGTTTTCGTCCTGGGGATGCCGCCCCTATGGCATTCGTCGAGTTGGTTGATAAAAATATGCCGGAGCTGGCGCTGGAAACTCAGCAGGAGCAGCAGGCCTCTGAAGAATAGTACGCTGTCGGGGGGGGGGCGTGGAATAGGTTCTTCGGTTTGTTTAACGGCGTTCTATACGCTTGTCGCTATGACTAAATGTATCCATTCCACTTCAAGTGCATGCTTCGCATCTTCATTCGCGAGCGGTATACCATCATCTTAGCCACCTAGTTTAAGTCGATTCCAGTATTCTTCTAGTATGCGGTCGCTCTTTATCCCTAAATCGCTTGCGACCTCTCCTTGATCTAATACATGGTTGGGTGGATTAAAGACGATATTATTACGCAAATTTTTTGGAAGTAATGCCATGGCTTTTTTATTAGCGGTAGGAAATCCAATACCCTGCGCAATTTTTGCAGCGATATCGGGACGCATTAGAAAATTGATCAAACGCATGGCGTTATGATAGTGTGGGGCGTGTATTGGGACAGCTAAACAATCGATCCAAATAGGAAATCCACCAGTCCCCGGGTAACTGGGCTTCGGATAGATATATTGAATATGTTTATTTTCCTGTTGTACTTGATAGATATTCCCGTTCCATCCCATACCTATATCGGCATCTTCATCAATATAGATATTATTAATAGCATCAGAATTAAACAATTTAATATTGGGTAGCAGACGTCTGAGTTGTTGATAAGCTTCTGCTATATGCTTTGGGTTGTTATCATTAATAGAATAACCTAGTGTGATAAACGCAATCGCAAAAATTTCGCGTGGATCATTTAACATTAATAGCTGATTTTTTAAACTTGACTCCCAAAAGGCTTTCCAATGTTGAAATTGACTCACAGTGTGGTATTGATCGTTAATGACCATGCCAGTTGTATTCCAAGTATAGGGTAAACTATACTGATTATGTTGATCAAAGCGATAATTTAAAAATTTCTTATTGAGATATTTAATATTAGGTAACTGCATTTTATCAAGTTTACGCAACATATGTTCGCGACGCATACGCTCAACGTAGTAGCTGCTGGGAACAATGATATCAAATCCAATCATAGGATTGATTTTGAGTTTGGTATACAGGGTTTCGTTATTCTCAAACTCTGAATAATTAACATGAATCCCCGTCTCTTTTTCAAATTGTTCGATGACTGCTTGAGGAAGGTAGTCAGACCAATTATACATATTAACTACAGGAGCATTAGCTATAGCGATTACGTTAACACTATATAATAAGGCGAATAACCATTTCATGATGGTTTCCTCCTGAGTATTAATTGAGAAGGGATGACGATCAGTAAGGTTAATATGAGTAATAAGGTACATAACGCATTAATTTCTGGGCTGACACCAACGCGCACCATAGCATAAATTTTGAGTGGTAGTACTTGATAGTTGGGTCCGCTTACAAAAAAACTAATCATGACATCATCAAGGGAGAGGGTAAAACTTAAGAGCCATCCAGCCATCAGAGCTGGAGCCATAAGTGGTATCAATATACGTGTAAAAATAATATATTCTGAGGCACGTAAATCACGTGCAGTATTGAGGATATTTTTATCGAGCTGTGTGAGTCGTGTATGAATAATGATAAAGGTAAAGGGGATGCAAAAAGTAATATGAGAGAGTAATAAGGTCCAAAAACCAAAAGGGACGTGTAGTAGCCGAAATAGCAGTAGTAGAGAAAGCCCTATAATAATATCAGGTATAATAATCAACGAAAATAATAAACCATATAAGATTTGATGCCCAAAAACGCGATAGCGAAATAAACTTAAAGAGGCCAGCATACCTAATAAAGTCGCGAGGCTTGCCGACAGTGTCGAGATTTCAAAGGAATGTAGGGCAATTATTGCTAGATTGCTATCTTGAAATAATAAGTGATACCAGCGGGTCGTGTATCCGTGCCATAATAAGGAATGTTGAGCGTTATTAAATGAGAAGAAAATGACAACTATAATAGGGATATATAAAAAAATATAAAGTAGCCCTAAATAGCTTGAATACATCAGGCGCTTCATAAAAATCCTCGGTGTACGGTACCCTTGAAGCGACGTTGATAATATAGGAGTAGTAATAGCATCAGCACAGTTAATGTGACGCTAGTCGCACTGCCACCTGGCCAATCTTGCATAGCTAGAAATTGACTTTGAATTAAATTTCCTAACATTAAGCTTTTCTCATTACCTAATAAAGTAGGGATATAGAATAATGTCATCGCTGGTAAAAAGACCAATAGCACGCCAGATATGATGCCTGGAAAGGTCAACGGTAGGATAATGCTGCTAAATAAGCGCAATCGGTGAGCGCCGAGGTTACGTGCCGCATCGATGAGTAAAGGATCTAGTTTTTCTATATGGGCATATAAAGGAAGTATCATAAAAGGTAATAGGCTATATACATTACCAATCAAGACAGCTGTGTGCGTATATAAGATCGTGATGGGATGTTGAATAATACCCATGGATAATAATAAAGTGTTGAATAGCCCTTTTGTCTTCAAAATCGCTAATAATGCGTAGGTTCTAATTAATGCACTGGTCCAGAAAGGGATCATCAGCAAAACTAACAATAATGTTTTCCAGCGCGTCGACCAACGTGCCAAAATATAAGCCGCTGGGTAACCGAGTATTAAACAGATCATCGTGGTCGATAAGGCGAGTGCTAAGGATTGTATCAGAATGCGTAAGTAAATGGGGTGCAGTAATTGCGTATAATTGTGCAGCGTTAAGGGCAGACTAATTAATTTTCCATATGCGTGGCCGAAAAAACTGGTTGCCAATAATAACAGCGAAGGAATAAAGGACAGCAGCAATAGCCACAACACGACTGCGGTGGTGGCAGATCGTTGGAATAGGGAATTAGTGGTTTTCATTAGGTAATATCACCTCCCATCCAATTTTCCAATTGATATAAACAGACTCACCAATATCATAAATGAGTTCATCATCATCTGCGTCAAAAAATTCAGTGATAAAAATAGCTTGATTATTAGATAACTTAATAATCAGATCAACCGTACTGCCTTTATAAATCACTTCTTCAACGATACCTGGAATCAATATATCGTGCTTGGCTAAATGTACGTCACTCATTCCCCAAGCTTCCATATCTTCTGGGCGTACAATAACATGGACGCGATCGTGATGTGTGAAGTGATGGGTATTTTCCAGGGTGATGGAGTGCCCCAGAATATTCACCGTAATATGTTGTTCGTCGGCAGCTGTTACGGTGGTGTCGAATACATTAGCATCACCGATAAAATTAGTAACAAATAAATTTTTGGGTTCTTCGTAGAGGTCTCGCGGCGTACCGATTTGCTGAATTATGCCGCTGTTAATGACCGCGATGCGATCTGATAGTGAGAGGGCTTCTTCTTGATCATGCGTGACTAAGATAAAAGTCATATGCAGTCGTCTTTGCAAGGATTTGAGCTGGATCTGCATTTCTTTTCGTAGCGTATAATCGAGTGCGCTTAAAGGCTCATCGAGCAATAAGACAAGCGGTTCATTTATAATAGCGCGAGCTAAGGCAACGCGTTGTTGCTGCCCTCCACTCAGAGTCTGAGGTTTTCGACTTTCTAAGCCCATGAGTTTGAGGTCACGCAGTGTTGTCATGACTTTGTCGTACACTTGCTGTTTGGGATGGTGCTGACAGCGTAGTCCAAACGCGACATTATCAAAAACGTTCATATGCGGGAATAGTGCATAACTCTGAAAGACCATATTGATGGGTCGTTGTTCAGGAGGTTTATGTGTGACATCCCGCTCGTTGATCATGATAGATCCTCGGTCTGGGTTTTCAAAACCGGAAATTAATTTAAGTAAGGTGGTTTTTCCGCAACCTGATGGTCCGAGTAAGGTAAAAAACTCACCATCGTAGATGGTAAGATCTATGTTTTGTAGAGCAAGATGCTGCTGAAATTGCTTAGATAGTCCTTGTAATGTAATGATGGGGCTGCGGGTATGGGACGACACAGGGACACGAGAGGAGGCACCCTGCTTCTTATGTGGTTTCGAAAGGCGATGAGGCGGAGTTAGCGTTTGGGTGGGGAGGCTCATCGTCTATCGCACCTTTAATCAAGAATGGAAAAATATGAAAATAAAACGAACAATTATGCATGGCCTCGCTTAAAATGTCCAGCTTCTTGTGTGTGCTGACTGCCAGGACTGTCTTCTTAAGATTCCTGCATGAGCATAGGGTCTGTTGTCTACTATGCGCTTTTTAATCTGAAAGCTTTATAGCTTTCCCGGTATTGAACATCTTGTGGAAGTGGATAAAATAATGATCGTCGAAATAGTCAATTCGCCCATCACAATTAAATCGAAGCTGTTGATTATAAGACATAACGCATTGATTGGTTGTTTTTTATGAAAAAGCTTCATAATCCTCATGATAAATATTTCCGTTTTGCGATGTCTGATGTGCGAGTAGCAACAGAATTTTTTGAAGCATACTTGCCCA
>JABABH010000016.1 GCA_014238325.1 Coxiellaceae bacterium
ATGCTATCTTAATTCTACTCGGGCTCTACAATATATTTTTTATGAGCGCAGGACGCTCGGGTTATTATGTGTTTTTTATCTTATTGTTTTATTTTATTATTCAACACTGGGGATGGAAGCGAGGTTTGCTGATGAGCATGATGTCTAGCGTCCTATTATTTGGAGCGCTTTATATGAGCTCCCCTATATTTAAGGCACGCATACAGCTAGCTGGACAAGATCTAGTCGCCCACACCCATGCTAACGACGATACCTCTCTCGGCATACGCATACAGACGATGCAAAACGCATATCAACTGATCCGAGAAATGCCATGGATCGGGCATGGGGTCGGTAGCTTTAAAAGTGCCTATGCTACTTTACCCAAGCACAAAACCCAAGCCACTACTGATGCACCACTCTCTTTCAATAGTTATTTAAATATCGGTGTTTCATTAGGAATATTAGGGATAGTATTACTGCTTTATTTATTTGGGGTTCAATGGAAGCATACCGTTTACCTATCTCAAGATATTAAATTTATCCTACAAAGCTTGCTTCTCTGTATAATTTTTGGCAGTCTATGCAACCCTTGGTTATCTGATACCACAGAACTACATCTATATACTTTATTTTTAGGTATAGGGTTTATGGGGACCCGCTCTCTCTTCTCGAGCTTTTATCTTTACCACTCCACCTAGCCATGCCATTTCTGCATGTGATGGCTAGACAGCGAGAGGGGAGCACTGTGAATCAAGACAATCCGCTTCCAGCAGGATTATTCAGACCATGAACCGTCATGAAAATAAGTCTGTTCTTCATAGCGGTTCATGGATGAATCACTTCAAGGGCATGCTTCGCATCTTGAAGTGGAATGAGTATATTATTCCTCGCCTTCATCAAAATATGCGCGATAAGGCGTCAGGCGATTTTTTCTTTCTTGATCAGCTTTTGAGGATGCATCATTAAACGCTGCCTTTATCAGTTCCTCTATGACTGCTTTTGGCTCCTTTAATAATTCATCAGCGATGTCTAGAGATTCGATCCTTCTTTGAAGCAAACCACTTTCAAGGAGGACAATGCGCACCAATCCAGCACCCGATTCTCCTGTAGCGCGAGTTTTAGTGCCTTTCAGTTCACCTGATAATTTATGCAAAGCGCCAGCTACATTTTTATCACTCTGAAAGCTTTTAAGAAAATCAGTAAAATTAAATTTATCATCAGCCACGGGTTGTTTTCTCCTCACTATGCATCGTTTGTCTTGAATAAAAAGCATGCCGCAATGTGCCACTGTCCAGGTATTCTAGCTCGCCGCCCAAGGGAATACCATATGCAATGCGCGAGCAACGGATACGGCTTTGATCCATATGATTCAATATATAATGCGCCGTTGCCTGCCCTTCCATAGTAGGATTCGTCGCAATAATGAGCTCTTTCAGCTGGTCGTCCTGCGCTATACGGGCCAATAAACTGGGTATACCAATTTCTTCAGGTCCCATCCCATCGAGGGGAGATAAATGCCCACGCAGCACGAAATACACCCCAGAGTAACTATGGCTCTGTTCAATGGCCATCAAATCTGCTGCATTTTCAACGACACACAGCAAACTGCTATCCCGTTTAGGATTCGCGCAAATATCGCATTGTTCGTATTCCGTATAAAAAGCACAATGCGAACACAATTGGACTTGCTGCACTGCCATATCAAGCGCTTCAGCTAATCCAGACGCTTTAGCACGATCATGCTCAGCCAAAAGATGAAAAACCATACGGTGAGCAGATTTTGGACCAATGCCTGGAATGCGCTGAAAAGCCTTCACTAAACGCTGCGTAATAGGGCTGAGCAATTGAATACCTTATAATATTGAAGCAACTTCTCAGAGCATTATAACCATTTTATCTCAGCTTGTGAATATTCAGATCCAAAATCAAGCAAGGAAGTTGCCTCATAGCCGCTAACTCAGATAAGAGATGCGGAAGCCATCCCAGGGTCAAGACAGAGACACCTTACTACCGGGTCGCTTGTCGGAGGTCAATATGCATCAAAGTCAGCTTGATTATTCCTCTTCTTTTTTTGATATATCTTGCATTAATTGCATCAAATCGGGGGGTAATTCCATACTCTTTTGTATGCCACTCAGTTCATCTTGCATACCACCTTGAACCTGCTCGATAGCATCTTTCAAGGCCTCGCCCACTCTACGCTTAAATTTCTTTAAACCATCGCTCACGGCTGCTGTTCCAAACTGAATATCTTCGTCTGGGTCTTCAATCAGACCCGTTCCAGTCACTGTTATGGATACAGTGCGGTCTTGTGAGTGACCCGTAAACTTCTTATGAGCCATACTATCTACAGTCTTTTTCATACCAGCTAATGTATTTTCCAACATCGGCAATACAGCTTCGAATTTCTCTAAAGATGGCTCAGACGGTTTTGTAGGCATGGTTGCCATATTCATCTACTCCTAATTTATTTATATATCTCACACTACATATCCGATGGTAAAGCAACAACCTTAATGTATCCTTAAATATCACTTAACAACAATCAACTAGCACGATAATAAAAGTATATATCAAGAAAGCAGTCTGTAAATTACAGTACCCAAAATATCAGAACTTAATTTTATCTTAAGCTTTTTAGGCAAGTAGAACGCGATACGAAAAAACAAAGTATTGCATGATATACCCATCCCACTTCAAGATGCGAAGCATACATTTGAAGTGACTCATCGCGATGGGGATTCTTAAGGGGACAACCGCGATTGTCTCCTTAAGTGGCTGAGCGAACATTTATTTTTCGCCAGCCATCAAAACCAAGGTATACCGCGCGCAGTAGCCCACTTCGCATCTTCATTCGCGAGCGGTATAGGATCTTAATATACGAAAAAAACCTAGATTTTGTCTGCAGGTTCAGGTGCTATAGGCTTGATACTTTCTTTCAGCACCGTCGCGTCAAAAGTGCGGATGATCTCCTGAATATTAGGATCACTTAGAGCAAGCTCTTCGTATGAATAAGGCTGATGGTCAGCTTGCCCCTTATCAGATATGGCTGTCGGAACCGAAGCTGGTGCTGGCATCACATGATTTTGACTGTGCAAAGTGATGACGACGGTCCACGGTTGGCCAAAATATTTCGATAAAGCAGCTTCTATTTTATGCACCTGACGAGCCTGTAAGAGGGGCTTTTGCTTGGCGCTCATCTGAAATTTTACTGCTGAACCCGCTACGGATTCCAAACAGCATTGCTGCGCTAATAATAAAGCTGCCCCGGATAAATGCAAGTTTGGAATGATATCTGGCCACGCAAGGTCCGTTGTATTGTCACTCGGTTCTGCTTCTACAGATGGCCCATCAACAAGCACTGATGGTGCGGATGAAAAGCTCGTTGTCGGGATCTTGCCCAGAGTCTTATCGCCATCTTTTGGTGGTTCTATATGCTTCGGTCGCTGATTCGATGGTTCTCGTTTTGGCGCTTTGGGCTCCTCGCGTGACGGGTTTACTGATACAGCCTGGGTGGAGGTTGATGATACGGCTTGATCCTCTACATAGAAAGCCAACATCCGCAGCAAGGTGATTTCAAAATGCATGCGCGGCGCCAATAGGGAAGATTGGTGTAAGTCACGCTGCCCCATCTGCACAATCTGATAAAAAATTTGCACATCCTCAGGAGTTATCACCTGTGATAACTGTAATAATCGCATGTCATCGGCGTTTAAGCTCCTTCGTTCAGGCACTAATTGCATAACTGTAATACGATGCAAACAAGATAAGAGCTCGCCCAAAACATAAGAAAAATCAATACCAAGATTGGATAATCGATCAACTTCACCCAATAATCGATGACCATCACGCAAACTCAGCGCCTCTAGAATATCGAATAATACGGCAGCATCCACCGTACCCAACATAGCTTGCACATCAGTCAGCCTCACTTGACCATTCCCATGAGCCACACACTGCTCAAGCAAACTCAAAGCATCACGCATGCTACCACTCGCAGCTTCTGCTAATAATGCTAACGCAGTACGATCAAACGCACATCCTTCTTTATCCAAAATCATGGCGCAATGCTCCGTGATTTGCTCGGCAGAAATCGCCAACAAACGGAAATGCAAACAGCGTGATAATACGGTAGTCGGAATTTTTTGAGGTATCGTCGTGGCAAGCAGAAATTTCACGTGGGCGGGAGGTTCCTCCAAAGTTTTTAATAAAGCATTAAAACTATGGACCGATAACATATGAATTTCGTCAATAAGATAGATCTTGAAACGACCCTTGAGAGGTGCATAAGCAACGCTATCCAACAACTCACGCGTATACTCTACCTGAGTCCGTGAAGCAGCATCAACCTCATACAAATCAGGGAAGCAACCCGACATCATTTCAGTACAGGCTGTGCACTGCTCGCAAGGAGTGGGTGTAATTTTTTCCTCACAATTCAAACATTGCGCTAAAAGGCGTGCTATCGTCGTTTTTCCAACACCACGCATCCCAGAAAAGACATAGCCATGATGGAGATATCCCTGTTTTAGTGCCTGGCTTAACGCACGCACGGTATAAGATTGACCGATCACATCAGCAAAAGCGTGTGGTCGCCATTTACGTGCAAGCACTTGATACATGATGCTCCCCTTTATCTATATATTGCTGCAACCCAGAAAAACACGATCATCATCTCATCAGCCCTTTCAGAGGATGATATACCCATCCCACTTCAAGTGCATGCTTCGCATCTTGAAGTGGGATGGGTATATACCGCTCGCGCCTGAAGATGCGAAGTGGGTGATGGCGAGCGGTATATATCAATGTTATGGAAAACAAGGGAGATGTCATCACAGACATAAAACTCCATGACCGCACACAGGAGGTAGGATAAAATTAAAGAGTGGCGATGAAAGCCACATCCCGGCACCCATGACTACTGCTACCGTTGCTCCCTTCCAGGCCTAGCGGATTTTACAGCAACACGCTGCGAGAGGACCTTCACGCCACTCAGCTTTATACCAAGTAGCTCATTCTACTGAGTCTGCTGACCTTTTACAAGCCTATATACCCATCCCACTTCAAGATGCGAAGCATGCACTTGAAGTGACTCATTGCGATGGGGATCCTTAAGGGGACAACCGCGATTTTTCTTTGAAGTGGCTGAGCGAACATGTATTTTTCGCCAGCCAAACAAAGCTATACCGCTCGCCATCACCCACTTCGCATCTTCAGGCCCGAGCGGTATAGGTACGTCACTCAGGGTGTCTTGTTAAAATTCTTGCAAGAGCTATAGCGTTAGTTTTGCTCACGTCGCGCATACCTGAGGACAGCCCTGCCCTTAGGGAGTCCATGCTTCCCTTGTTCACTCAAGCTTTGTTATAATCTCCCTAGTTGTAGCAGCGATATGACTCTTTGCTCATGTGAAATTCTTTCGCCCAAGTCATCTATAACACGGATCCGTTACCCATAATTTGACCACTCTGCTAAATTTTTTCAGGCATACCTAGAGGCAAAACCAGTATCGTATACAAAATATTGAGAACAAGTTCTTCTAAACTTGACTGCAAAACTGATCTAGACAAGGAGGTCATTTCATCATACCGTGAACACATTAAAGGAATTGAATAGGGCAAGTTACAAGGAGCTTCCTTCTGTACGTCGTCCATGGGGCACGTATACCGTTTTACAAGAAGGTGCGGGTTTTAAGCTCAAGCGTATTGAGGTCAAACCTGGCGCAAGCTTAAGCTTGCAGTCTCACCAATATAGAAGCGAGCATTGGGTTGTGGTCAAAGGCAAAGCGCTTGTCACAAACGGTCACGATACCATCGAGCTAGAACCTAATCAATCAACCTATATCCCTATGGGCAATAAGCATCGCCTTGCGAACAGCGGCGCTGAGTTATTAATTCTCATCGAAGTCCAATGCGGTGATTATCTAGAAGAAGAAGATATTATTCGTTATGAGGATGCTTATGGTCGATCAATTTAATAGGGACGGAGAAAATATGAGTGCCTGAAAGCATAAAACTTGAAGCACTTAGGGGTGGCGGAGAGGGAGGGATTCGAACCCTCGATACGCTATTAACGCATACACGAGTTCCAGTCGTGCTCCTTCAACCACTCGGACACCTCTCCCGTCAAAGTCACACACATTAACATGAAAAAGACAAGAAGGAAAAGCCTGTGCAATCGGCTCCCATCTCATGCTCATTATGATCAAAAACCACATAGACGCAAAGCATCTTGTACATGATCCACGGCCATGATTTCTAGGGGCAAGGATGCCTGAGGCGCATTAGCTCGAGGCACAATAGCACGTTTGAATCCATGTTTTATAACGGATTTTAGACGGTCTGGTCCATGCGGAACCGGACGGATTTCGCCCCCTAAACCCACTTCCCCAAAAATCACCAGATCTGAGTCCATAGGACGATCACGTAAGCTCGATAAAACAGCAATCAATAATGGTAAATCAGCAGCGGTCTCCGAGACGTGCAAGCCCCCCACTACATTCACAAAAACATCAGCATGACCTGTCATCGCGCCGCCGTGCCGATACAATAAAGCTAAAATCATCGATAAACGATTGGCTTCTACACCCACCGTCACTCGTCTCGGATTCGATAGCTGATTGTCATTCACCAAAGCTTGTAATTCCACCAACAAGGGACGACTGCCTTCCCATGTGACGGTAATGACACTGCCTGAAATAGGCACGCTGTAATGCGATAAAAAAATAGCCGATGGATTGCTGACAGGTTTTAATCCAGTGCTGGTCATGGCAAAAATGCCAATTTCATTCACCGCACCAAAACGATTCTTAACCGCTCTGATTAAGCGAAATCGACTGTCTTGTCGACCTTCAAAATACAGCACAACATCTACCATATGTTCTAAGATACGAGGGCCAGCTAAGCCTCCTTCTTTGGTGACATGTCCTACTAAACATAAAACTATCCCACGCGACTTAGCAAAATGCACCAATTGGGCAGCACTCTCTCGCACTTGATTGACACTGCCTGGCGGAGATGACACCTGCTCTGTTTGAGCCGTTTGAATAGAATCAACGACCATGATCTGAGGGGCATACTGATCAGCCCAAGCTATCATAGAAGCAACACTCGTGTCGGTTAATATATGTAAGGCATGATGAGCAAGCCCTAAACGTTGAGCACGTAAGGATATTTGTGAGAGCGATTCCTCCCCACTCACATACAAACCAGAATACTGACCACTGAGTTGACAGAGCATTTGTAATAATAAGGTCGATTTACCAATACCTGGATCTCCACCAATTAATATCACAGAATCAGAGACCAAGCCTCCACCCAGAACATGGTCAAATTCTAACAACCCTGTACTCAATCTTGATGTTGTTTCTGTTTTTATGTCATGTAGCGGAACCGGAGCATGGGCCTGTTTTGTCCAGGCATGAGCATCTGAACGAGTTGCTTGCGTCGTTGGCATTTCCTCAATAGCATTCCAAGCACGACAACCCCGACATTGTCCTTGCCATTGCGCATACTCTAAACCACAATCGTGGCATACATAAATAGTCTTTGTTTTAGCCATAGCCAGCATGCAAGAGGCGAGCAATATCTTCCGCAAAATAGGTAATAATAAAATTAGCCCCTGCTCGTTTGATAGCTAATACACTTTCTAGAATAGAGGAAGATTCCTCTATCCATCCTTGTAAAATCGCGGCTTTGAGCATAGCAAACTCGCCGCTAACCTGATAGGCGCCTAAGGGAATACCTGGAAATTGCTGCTTAATACGGTAAATAATATCTAAGTAGGATTGAGCAGGCTTGACCATCAGCATATCGGCTCCCTCATTGATATCAAGACTGGCCTCACGTAATGCAATCGATGCATTAGCAGGATTCATCTGGTAGGTTCGTCGATCACCAAATTGAGGAGCACCTTCCGCAGCTTCTCGAAAAGGCCCATAAAATGCAGAGCTATATTTTACTGCATAACTCAAGAGAGGTAACATTTGAAATTGTTCCCGATCTAGGGCACGACGAAGGGTTTGTATCATGCCATCCATCATACCACTCGGTGCTAATATATCTGCTCCCGCATGCGCTAAACTTAAAGCTTGTTTCGCTAATAGACCTAAGGTTGCATCATTGTCTAAGTCAGGATGGCCTCGTTTTGTAGTATAAACATATCCACAATGCCCGTGGTCGGTATACTCACAGAAGCAAAGGTCGGCAATAACCAATACATCAGGGGCCTGTTTTTTGATGATGGGAATGGCTTGCTGTATCACTCCATCAGCATCCCAAGATGCGGAACCTGTACTATCTTTATAAGCTGGAATGCCAAATAACATCACTGCTGAAATCTGTAAATCCCTGATGCTCCTAATAATTTCAGGTAGCTTATCTATACTCCATTGGTAATGCCCTGGCAATGATGAAATAGGGCGTTTAATATCCCGACCTGCTTTAATAAATAGAGGCATGATTAAGTCACGAACAGATAATCGATATTCACTGACGAGTTCACGCAGTCCTTCATGTGAGCGCAAACGACGTAATCGAGTGTTTGGAAATTGAAGGTCAGGAAATGCGGTATCGATCATGAACCTAAACTACAAGACATCAATAAGAAGCCACTGCAAGCTGATCATCATGGACAGCAAAGCTCTTCCTTGGGAAAGCTAGACCTAGCGAATAATGACGGCCATGCCACGCCGATAGGCATAAAAAAATTTGCATTTATTTCACGATATGCCATCGACCATCATTCATCCTACAGGCCTGTCCATAAACATGCTTTCTTCTTCCATCCATTTTCACTGTAACTTTATACTCTCGACAACGATGATGTCGATGATGGCGTGGTATTTCTCGCAGTGGGGTCACCGTATACGTGACACCATGTCGATTGGTCCATCTTACCGGGCCTGATTCGGACCATTCTGTTTTCCTCATGACACGGTGCCTACCTCGCGGACCTTCTACCCATACTTCTTTCTCCACGGACTGTCGAGTAATCGCCTGGTCCATACGTTCTCGATCACGCTCATCCATACGATTACCGATAAAATTCCCGATCACGCCACCGACCAAAGCACCACCTAAAATACCAATAGGTGCGCCCGAGCCATGAAAAAATGCTGCTCCTAATAAACCACCCGCTGCAGCACCCGCAAAGGTGGATCCCGCTACATTATGGCCAGGCGTGCAAGCAGAGGAGAGAGCACCCCATACAAAAACGGTAGCAATGCTGATTGTCGTTAACTTATTCATAGTATCGGGCCCGAGTAGCGTATGAGAATTATGTACAGGGCGCTTATTATATAACAGGCGCCCTGTCCATTTTATACAGATTGCTTTGATGAGGCAAATGATTGAATATTAATCAACAAGTTGACATCACGCAACGACCTTAAATTTTGGACTCCAAAACAGTCCCCACCAATGTATGTGGCCGATACTAAAATAAGCGCTATCAATTTCTTATTACTAGAGCATCATAGAAATACGATGCTCTAGTGTCCATACAGTGTATCCGCTAATCAGCAGTCACTGTATGGGTTGGATGCCAGATAGTTCCGGACCAATCAACATTAAAATTTAATGGTAGCTGCTCACCATCTGGACTATATACAGTCAATTTATTAGTCACATGAAACTTGAAGGTGCTGCTTCCTGCTACAGGTCTAAAACGTATTATATCACCCGGATTTGCATCAATACACTTCCTTCCACCAGCTAAATGAATATGACTCACGGGTTGGCTTGTATCGTTGCCTTGTGACCCCATATTTTGCATCTGTAAAACGTAGCCTATCCCGCCTTTAGGTGTCGCACAGACCTTACCCCGTTCAGTATCAGCAAAAGAAACAGTAGCTATGCTTGAAACAAGTAGCACACACATGGCAGACATGATAGATCGTTTAATCATAATACATCCTTACATTCAGGTTCTTAAAAAATAAAATTTAGAAAAATAAAGGGCATCTTACTATAAAAAGCCTTTAGACGACAAGATTATTGTTCATCTCCATCGCATATGCCAGCGATCAC
>JABABH010000017.1 GCA_014238325.1 Coxiellaceae bacterium
GCATAGAAGCATCAGGACTTTTATCTCGATCAAAAAAATCCTTGAGCTCCTTTTGAAAGGCACCAATTTTAGAAGCATATTTAACAAAGTGCTTTAAGGTTTGAGGAGGGTTGTTTTGATGCTTATCCGTATGACAACGCAGGTATAACTGCTTCAAGAGTTTTCCCATTAAGGCATGATGTTTCATTAAAAAAATATAAGGGCTATCCATCGGTTGAGATAAAAGTGATTGAAATTGGATCCAAGGCTCTTGCACATTTGGAAAAAAATAAATCGCAATACCTAAGGTCTCGGTCTTACGCCAAGCTATCTGCGCTATAGGATGATCCGTTTTTTTACTCACTTCCCACAAGATGGGAGGGATCCCTATACGCTGCTGAGTCTCAGACTTTAACACTTCGATAGGAAGTGATCGCTTTGCCGACGGAAGCGATTCCTGTGGGACTGCAGGTTGACCCAAGGCTTCACATAAATCGTCATAAGAGACTTTCAAACCCTTCTCATGCAACCAATATTGTACAAGGGTATAGGAGATTTTATACAAGTCTTGGCAGAAAGCCCTGTACCTCGGTTCCAGGCAAGTATAGCACCGCACTTTTTCAAAAAAAGGAATATTAGATTCATTTGAATACAATGTTTTCTGAAGGTGAGTACAAGCTGCCAGTTCGTTCCGTATAAGGCTTGCATAAGGAGCCATCAGCCAATCAAAAAAATCCCTTCCGCGACGAGAACCTTCACGATCACTGGGCATCAGCCATGTCGTCCATAGCCTTTCCACCTGAGACAAAGCCTGATGTGCCACAGGCTGCCAATGCTCTTGACTCACGGAAGGAGTATACTTGAACATCTTCTGCAAAGAAAAGGGAGCAATAGAATATGCATCAAAACTACCGATCAAAGTTTCGAGCAAAACGATTAAGATAGGATCCGCTTGTTGATCGCCACATTCCATCAACCCCTCATAGACTAAAAAATAAAACCAACAACATCGTTGGATCGTCTCCGGATGACTGCATTTGCGTTTAATCAGTTGAGCCACACGTTTATGAAAATATTCCCTTAACGTAGCCCATGGATCAACAGAAGGGGCCTTCGATCTATTTGAAAACAACAACATCAGTTTAGATAAGCAGTTAGCGATCCAGTCTTGTAAACGAGCTAGCCAAGAGATCGAGCCATCCCAATGACTGCTGATCTCAATCAATTGGATAACCTGATCCAACAGAAAGCGGGGTAAGTCAGCCATTTCATCCAACCTAGCACGTTTATGCGTATAGTCATATAAAAGAGATAGGCTATGAAGATAAGCTTCCATCACAGCACTCTCTTCAGAATCATCCATAGTCTGTCGGCTCAAGAACCCCTCACACAAATGGTGATAATGGGTGAGGGTTATTTTATATATCGCTAATAAAACACCACCACGAGGCGATAACTCTTCACCCGAAGCGCTTTGGGCATCGCTGACTTTTTTGAGTACCACGAGCCAGTTGGTTGCTGGAATTTGCAAGAGTGCTCGCTTACAATACCGTTCCCATTCCTTCTGTTTAGCTTTCGACGCTATAAGGTGGGTAGAGGCAGCATCTAAATAGGGGCAATACACCATACCCACTTCGACTAATTCATTTAATAAAGATAAACACGAATCCTTATGATGATCAAAGCTATTTAAGGTATCACCCACCTTATAGAGACGATGCTGATAGTCTCTCTTTTTCTGCTTGAGCCTCGGGAATTTAGGGCCATAGGATGAACTTGTATCCGGCCCTGCTCCGGAGAAGGAAAAGTGTGCAAAGAAGGATTTATCGACCGGCATCATGCTGCTTTGCTAATGCTAAATCATTACCCTGATCATACTCAGTATCAGTAGGGGAGCCTTGAAAGAAACGGTTGCTACCACCTCCTAATTTGGGCTCGGCTGGTGCTGGAAGACCTTTGACCTCCGATTGTACCCCACTCGTTTGACGTAAGGCTGCTAGCTCAGCTAAGGCTGCTTCTTTTTCTTGACGCTCGAAGGCTTCCCGAGCCAGAGCCTCGTCTTTTTCTCGCTGCGCGGATTCTTTTTCTCGCTGCACGGATTCTTTTTCTCGCTGAGCTGCTTCTTTTTGATCACGCTCTTTCTCTTTTTCTTGACGCTCGAAGGCTTCCCGAGCCAGAGCCTCGTCTTTTTCCTGAGTTAAGCTGTGGATTTCCTGCCTGTGATGATCAGCTGATATGTAGCATTTTTTTCGAGGACGGCATCAGGACCATCCATATATTTTTGCACAATATCATATAAATTACTACTCCAGAGTGAGTGAGCGGCCTCTCTCCTAGAATGATAATTCTGTTTAAATTGACAACGCGCCTGACTCAGGGATTCAATATCCTGGGCGTCTAACACACAGCGGAATCCTTCGATAAATATCTGTACGCTTTCTAAGCGTTCATACTTAATTCCTTTGGTTAAGGTCATGAAATTTTTCAAGACACAGATAAGTTGCTGACGAAAAGATAGGTAACTACGATACTCCGGATTGACCATGACGACAGCTAAAGCATAATACTCATGGATTTGCTGAAAAAGTTCCTTGGTTTTTCTCGTATCATCATAACCCAAACTGTTCAAGGCGCTTCCTTGGGGTAATGCAGTTTTATCAGTTTGTATCATTGCTTTTAGCATAATCCCTTCGTCACCCTTTCGCAAAGCTTGATCATGAGCTGGTAAAGCTAGGGTACGATTGAACCCAAAAATATAGGCATAATTGGATAAGGTATTCGACGCGCACTCCACGCAAGCATAGTGCCAAGCTGATGCTCGAGAATCCGCTGTACCATCACTCGGAAAATAATAGTGGATTAACTCTTGCACCGGAGCCTTCCAACGGCATACTCCATTGGGATCGACCCCTTCATATATAATATGCAATGCATCATCCAAAGTAGGCGAACGATGTTTTCGCTCTTCTTCATTATTTATAGCAGGATTATAAAGATAGCATGAAACCTTATCGTCTGAGGGTGGATGCAAGTTGTCGAGCAAAACCTGTGCTTTTTTTACCCGCTGAACACCCGCTTCATGAACCGCCTCCATGTAAGTTTCTTGCGCTTCTTTTTTCTGACGACGCACCATCGATAATTGGGCATGGAAAGTGTTTATATCTTGATCAAATAGCTTTATTAACCGACGAATATCAGCTTCGAGCTGACGGGCTAAGTTTACCTTTAAGGTTGAGATGGCTGTGGGACTTAAGGAAGCCCCTGATTTCCTGCGCGCAAAAAAATCAATGTTTGTCCTAAAGGACCGCAAAGCCATGATATGATCACTTCTTTCCCAAATGAGCCCCCAGTGACTTTCAGCATGTTTGTCTATAGAGCTTTCCAAGCTTTCATCAGGAAATAATTGTTTAAATTTTTCACGGCCTGCATCCATTCCGCAAGTAGCAAATAAACAGGGTGTCACCAGCTGATGGGTTAGAAACTTGACGGAATTTTGATCCTTTCTTCCCTGATTGAGCCATTCAACTAATACGGCTTGATCAGGATGATCTGTGCTATCAACCAGATCCATTGAAGAAGGATCGGTTTGGATTTGAGTAAGATATTCTACAAAATGAGACGCTTGTTTCATTTGCCAATGGCGCAACCTTAAGGCAAATTTATAACTATGCTCCTGTATGATCGCCAATTTTCTACTGTCTTTCGCGGTTGAAACGAGACCACGGAGCATCATCTGAGCTATCTGTAGTTTCCTATCCTCGGATAGCCAAGATTCTCCCATGGCATAGAGAAACATACGTTGACCGACTTCCATGAGTGTTTCAAGAATCATAACGGCCTCCTTCTAGAAAATATTCAATTTAAAGGCATGCAATCCTGTCTCTTGAAGATAAAGCATTCGATATTCATGTAAAAAATAAGAGTTCACAGAAATACTATAAACGTTATATCGCTGGATAAAAAACACGGTATGGGGCACAAGTTGCTGTGCGCTGACTGAAGCGATGATATCCGTTCTAGCATGTGCTCTCTCCTGCTCCCTCAAAAATGGATTGACAGAACTTCAATATAACACAGCGCAATAAGCTACCGTGATTAAGGAAATATTAAATTAAACAAGCAGGCATCCATAATTTGATACTCATCAAAAAAATGTAAACCATTTAGACACAATCTAACTGAAATGCATAGATTTTCAACCTTTCCCCTCTGTGCCAGGGAAATTGCAGTCATTCCACCTAAGAGTAACCAGAAAGACCAGAGAGAATACAATACTTATTATAGAAAACGTCATTTGATTGAGCGTTTCTTCTTTAAATTAAAGCAATTTAGAGGGATGGCAACCCGTTATTGCAACCTCGCTGGATATTTTTTAGGGGCCATTAAATGGATCTCACCCCTGATTTTAATGCGCTAATTAACGACAGACCCTAGTTTCCTCCTGTTCAGGTCAGTTTCCATAACATTATCGGATGAAACAAACTCAAGCGGGTATCATCATGCTATCCGATTCAATTTGAGAAAATTTAGAACAGACATAATTTTTTACTAGCGAAATCTGACCTATTCATTTAGAATGACATGAGATATATTTAACTCCTGCTTAATTAATTGTGGTTGTTGATGGTGCGGTGTTACGCCGCACCATCGTGTCCTTATTGTTCAACGTAAAATGGCATACCAGTCAAAGTCAATCCTACCCAGCCACAAATGAAATCTCTGTAAGGAACTGAGGCAGCAGAAAAAAGCCAGGCCACCCCTTCAGTTATGTTCTTTCCACCCTCTGCTACTGGGGACGAAGCACCGTTCGCTTGGAAGTAGCTTTAACCTGCACGTCTAGTACCACCTGACTGGATGACATACCCTTCTTCCATTCACCGCTATCAGCTGCTCCATCTGGATTTTGTCTTGTATCAGATTTGTCTACTAGGGCCTGTCGTTAATTAAAA
>JABABH010000018.1 GCA_014238325.1 Coxiellaceae bacterium
GAGGGCGAAGGCTCTTCGGCCAAGAAGCAGGCGATGGAGGGTGCAGTTGCTGAATCGCCTTTGCAAGATAATCCTCAGAATCAAGAGACGGGTGAGGCTGCTGTGTCTTGTCGGCAGATGAGCATGTGAGGGAAAGCGATGTCCCCAGAGCGTATGCATGCTAACAAGATGACTACTAAGCAAGGGGCATAGATCCCCCCCAGGCACACGGGCTTGTTTGGATCATACTGGTTTAAGGAGTTGCCTATTTTTTATGGGTGGGAGGAGGCCGCTTACCTGCATCCCTATAGATAATACGCCCACGGCTGAGGTCGTAGGGCGTTAATTCTACCGTGACGTTATCCCCCGTTAGGATACGGATATAATTTTTTCGCATACGTCCGGATATGTGCGCATTGATAACATGTCCGTTTTTGAGCTTCACTTCGAAGGTGGTATTAGGTAGGGAGTTAATCACAACTCCATTCATTTCAATCGAATCTTCTTTAGCCATAAGTTCCCATGATGCCTTATATAAGTTTTTTTATCAATGTATTTACGCGTCAATTTGATGAGGATGGTGTGAGCGCATTTAAATAGCGTTCTGCGTCGAGTGCAGCCATACATCCCGTACCAGCGGAGGTGATTGCTTGTCGATAGATAGGATCACTCACATCGCCTGCTGCAAATACACCAGGGATATGGGTTGCAGTTGCGTTACCTTGTACACCGGATTGTACTTGGATATAGCCCGATGCATCCATAGTTAATTGATCTTTGAAAATTTTAGTATTGGGATCATGACCAATAGCAATAAAGACACCTTCTAACTCAAGTTGTTTAGATTGATGATCGTGCGTATGTTTGAGTTTTATGCCTGAAACACCTTGTTCGTTACCGAGCACTTCCTCTAGAATATGATTCCATTCAATGGTCATATTTCCATGCGTCACTTTTTCCATTAACTGATTTTGTAGCATTTTTTCAGCTCGTAAGGCGTCGCGTCGATGGATTAAGGTGACGTGTTTTGCAATATTGGACAAATAGAGGGCTTCTTCAACAGCAGTATTACCACCACCCACAACCGCTACGTTTTTGTTGCGATAAAAAAATCCATCGCAGGTGGCACAAGCTGAGACACCTTTTCCAAGATAGGTTTGTTCAGAAGGCAAGCCGAGATAACGAGCAGAGGCACCGGTGGCGATAATAAGCGCATCGCAAGTATAAGTGGCGCTATTGCCCGTGAGCACAAACGGTGCTTGTTTCAGACTCGCTTCAGTAATTTCATCAAATACCGTTATAGTATTAAGACGTTCAGCGTGTTTTTGCATGGTTTCCATAAGCGCAGGGCCTTGGAGATCAGTGGGCCCACCCGGCCAATTATCAACGCTAGTTGTGGTCATCATTTGGCCGCCTTGTGCCATACCCGTGATGAGCAAGGGTTGGAGGTTAGCGCGAACGGCATAGATAGCGCTCGTATAGCCTGCGGGGCCCGTGCCAAGAATAATTAGCGGATGATGTTGTTTTTGCATATATTCATTATACCTTAGACTTCACTGTTAGAGATGAGTACTATAACCTTTATTGAACCCTATGTGAACGATATGAGGCGATTTTGGGAAAGAATAAACGTCAGCGATATCAGAAAAAACCATCTATAGAGATTGAGCCTCCCCATTTGTCTGGAGAGGCAGAAGATCTCCTTCATCATCGATTAAGAGAAGTTGCTTTAATCGTGATCAGTATGCTCTCTCTTTTTTTTCTGCTTGCGCTGCTCACATATACCTCCTCGGATCCTGGATGGTCACATAAAGTGTCGGTGCTGCAGGTTCATAATGTCACGGGAAGAGTCGGGGCTTGGGTAGCGGATGTGGCTTTTTCCCTCGTGGGCTATTCGGCTTATATGCTCCCCTTGATGTTAATCTATGTCGCTTGGAGAGTCTTAACCCGCCGACCTGTTATTGATAGGGCGCATTACGATCAGAAGTTATTATTAGGTTTGCGTGTATTGGGGCTGCTCCTGTTGCTCTCTGCTGTCTCGGCTTTATTGACGATGTGTGAATCGCATCGCTGGTCCTTGGCTGCTGTGATGGGCAGTGGCGGCATTTTGGGGTCAGTGGTCTTGCAGCAGTTGCAGATGATTTTTAATGATATTGGCACCCTATTAATTTTATTATCTTTCTGGCTGATAGGTGTCACGTTGTTTACCAATCTGTCGTGGGTGCTGTTGATGGAAGCTATCGGTGGAGCTTTGATGCGTATGTTGCCGTACTGTCGATGGCTCTGGGACCGCATTCCCTGGGCTCAGCTAGGTCAGCGATGTCATAGGGCCATACAGCGTTTGATACATAGGAAGAGGGCTCCTGTGCCAGATGCCATGCCGCTTAAGAATAGCCTCTCTCTAGATCGCAGTATGCCGACTGTGCCTGTGAAGCTATCGGTGACTTCACGAGATGCTAGTCTTGTTGTTCCAGTCGTGCCAGAAGTTTCCACGACTGTGTCGCACTCTGCTAAGCCCAAGATCGTATCAGAACCGATGATGTCTTCTGCAATCATGACGGCAAAAGTTGTGCCTAAAGCTCAGCACGTGGCGAGCCGTGCCTCATCTCAGGGCTCCGTATTACAAAGCTTGCCTCCGTTATCTTTATTGGATAAGTCACAAGGGAAAAAGACCAA
>JABABH010000019.1 GCA_014238325.1 Coxiellaceae bacterium
ATTTATTTTTCGCCAGCCATCAAAACAAAGGTATACCGCTCGCAGTAGCCCACTTCGCATCTTCATTTGCGAGCGGTATAGCAATTCGGAAGCTCGCTCCGCATATGTCTTCTGCAAACAGACTAAGCCTAGCGGTGTATTACCATTCTTATCTCGTGGATCAACGTCTCCTACTAACTCCAATACTAGGCTACATAGCTTTGAATTCTTGCCTAGTGCTACTTTGTGCAGCAATACCTGACCTTCACTATCTGGAACTTCAGCAAGCTCTGGAAACTCTTTCAGGAGCCGACGAACTGTATCTTCATCCCCTTCTGTTACCGCTTGATCTAATTCTATAGTTGATTGAATTCGTTTTAAGCTACCTTCGCATAGCACGCCTGGCACCAATTCTGAGCTCAATGTCTCCACATGACGAGACTCTCGTAGAGTTGGGACATCTCTTCTATTAACTGCATCAGATTCCATATTAATAACTCTTAATTTTATGGTTTTTTATGCTTCACCCTTTATGAAACAGCATAAAACTATAATATACCTATCCCACTTCAAGATGCGAAGCATGCCCTTGAAGTGACTCATCGCGATGGGGATTCTTAAGGGGAAAACCGCGATTTTCCTCTTAAGTGGCTGAGCGAACATTTATTGTTCGCCAGCCATCAAAACAAGAATATACCGCTCGCAGTCACCCACTTCGCATCTTCATTCGCGAGCGGTATATCACTTAAAAACATAAAGTTAGCTTGCTATTTTCTCGAGCCTAGGCGTTGAGCTGGCAAAGCACCGCTTACCATATATTTCTTTTAACATAACCTTAATCTTCTCTTGATATAGTTTATTTTTCTGGAGCATTATCATGAGTCAAAAAACTATAAAAATTTCAACGTATTATTCTTGCAATCATTATGATATAAAATATTTTAGCACAACCCCCCGTGTGCACGAATCGTTTAAGGATAATACGCTATTTCATCAGTTACTGCGTTCTGCTATTCATGCTGATATCAGCAAGCGTGAAGACTTTTTTCAAACTCATATTTGTCCAGCCTATTTAGACGATAATCGTCAGGTCGATGTTAATCAACAAGATCACAAGGGAAGAACTATCCTACACTGGTTGATTGCTCTGCGTATACTTCCAAGCACGATGACCGCTCTAATCGCCAATCTCCCTCACTGCCTATTAGATCACGCCACCGATACTGATCATATGCATTGGATACACTACGCCGCTAAAGCTAATAATATTCAAGCTTTACACATACTTCTATCCAAAGGCGCTAATATTAATGTACGCAATCTTCGAGGAGAGACCCCTCTACACTTAGCTTCGAAAACAGGGTATGTACAATTTATTCAATTACTCCTTAAAAATGAGGCAGACATCCATGCACGTAATCTTGTGGGTGAAACGCCACTGCACTACTATGCCGCTCAAGGTAGCCATCGCTTACAAGCTCTACTCACACTCTTGGAATACGGTGCCGATGTGAATGCACTGAATTTCCGCGGCATCACTCCTTTGCATTTTTTTGCAAACAATGGCGACCATGACAGTATCTCTCTCTTATTAAAATGTGAGGATATTGATCCCAATCCTGTATTAGAAAACACCCTTCCCGGATTTGAACCAGGCTATGTCACACCGCTCCAAATCGCCGTTCAGCATGGTGATCTTGAATCTGTTTCCAGATTAATTGCACATTCAGCCACCGACGTGAATGCGCAAAATCAACTAGGGTGGACAGCCTTGCATTTTGCAATACAAGCCAGCCATAATGAGATAGCGAAGCAATTATTAGCACACCCCTTTCTCAATATTCACGCAGCTACTGAGCATAAGTTAACAGCGTTACATATTGCTTCGAGAAAAGGGAATACCACGATAGTCGAGAAATGCCTTGACCAACAAGCTCATACGGAGGCATGCAGCCAACAGGGTGAAACACCCCTACATCTGGCCGCAAAGCATGGGCGCCGCGAGGTGTGCGAACAACTGCTCTATCATGGTGCAGATATTAATGCGCGAACACATACAGGGGCAACCCCCATTTACTTGGCAGGCACCTGCGGCCACAGCAAGACTGTGGATTATTTATGGCAGCAATCGCAGAGGCAGTCTACTACTAAGCCCACCTGCCCTGTCAGGATCAACCCACCCGTATGGTATTGGTCCACACAAGATAGTTATTGCGGCATACGCGAGAGACTGCGTATTGATCGCATTCAAGGAGATGCTACCACCGATATGGTATATGCAGCTTCAGCATAACTCTACCGAAAAGTACATGGGCCTTATCCCCGCCCTAGCTAGGACATCTCCTCTTTTGAAACATGAGCAGCACAATCAATTTTAAGTTGATTGCGTTTACAATCCACAAAAGCCATACTCCCTGATGTCAGCTCACCCAGCAGCATTTTGTGCGCTAAGGGTAATTTTAATTGGCTTTGAATAAAACGTTGCATGGGTCTAGCTCCCATCCTTTTAGTATAACCGTGTTCTGCCATCCACTTTTTAGCTGTGTCAGTTACCTTGAGCTTAACCCCCTTCGATTTTAACTGAATGCCTAATTGTCCAATAAATTTATCAACAATTTTAAGAATGGTGGTTTTTCCTAAATGATTGAACCGAATCAAACCATCCAGGCGATTGCGGAATTCTGGACTAAAATAAGCACGAAGATCATGGGTGTGATCAGATGGCAAGGATTCTGCTTCACCAAAACCCACTTGACCACGCTCGAAATGTTCTGCAGCTGCATTGCTCGACATCAAAATGACGACATGCCGAAAACTTGCTTTACAACCCACATTATCGGTTAACTGCCCGTAATCCATCACTTGTAATAGTATATTAAAAATATCAGGATGCGCTTTTTCTATTTCATCTAATAATAAAACTGAATAAGGTTGTTTACGAATAGCTTCAGTCAATAACCCCCCCTTCTCGAATCCAACATAACCGGGTGGGGAACCAATCAAACGAGACACAGCATGTCGTTCCATGTACTCTGACATATCAAAACGAATCAAGGGTACGGATAATGAGGAGGATAGCTCGATAGCCATTTGCGTTTTCCCTACTCCCGGAGGCCCAATCATCAAAAAAGAACCAGCCGGTTTATGCGCTTCGTTAAAGCCTAATCTCAATAAGGTAATAGCATTGCATATTTTATCGATCCCTTCATCTTGCCCAAATACTTTTTGACGTAACTGCTTAGGAAGATTGAGCAGCACAGTTTGATCAGAATGAGTGACACTTTCAATCGGCAAGTGAAGCATTTCCGCTACCCCTGCTGTGATTTCTTTTTCTGTAATAATATGCCCTGATCCGAATGCCGTATCATCACGGCAAGAAGCCCCCACTTCATCCATGATATCAAATAAAATATCAGGTCGACGCCGCTCTGGAAAATAAATTTCCGATAGTGCAATAATCTCATCAATCGATTTTAAGGTGTAGAGCACATGATGGAAATTTTCATACAAACTTTTCGATTTTTTCAAGATTTTAATACTATCCTCTCGACTAGGCTCTTTGATATCGAGGCGCTGAAAACGCCGCATTAAAGCACCATCTTTTGAAAAAAAACTACGAAATTCATCATAGGTTGTTGCTCCTAAGCAACGCAAATTTCCACTCGTCAAAACAGGTTTAATTAAATTCGAGGCATCCATAGCCACACACGCTGCCGCACCTGCCCCCACTAAATTATGTATTTCATCAATAAAAACAATGGCACCTGGCTCGCGACTCAAAGCGGCAAATAGCGATACAAACCGTTTCTCGAAATCTCCACGGTACTTCGTTCCTCCTAATAATATCCCTAAATTTACTGAGTAAATCGTACATCGCTTCAAAATATCAGGCACCTTACCGAGCACAATGCATCGCGCTAATTCTTCTATAATAGAGGTTTTGCCAACGCCTGGGTCACCAACCAACAGAGGATGATGTTTTACGCGCCGACATAAAATACGCATAATGCGTGACAGTTCTGCTTCACGTCCAATTAAGGGCGTACCAGGATCAAGACTCACCTTTTCATTTAAATTCACAGCATATAACTGAATAACATTGTCTTCGATATCGCTTTCTGGCATACCATTATTAACATGTGTGCTGTTAGGTATACTGGATCCTTCCTTAAAAGGATCCAAGCCTGGGCTAGATCGTTTTGATTTTTTCTGTGTGCAATGCACGATATCCAGACGGTGAATATTTTCTTGTGTTAATAGTCGAACGGCTTGACTCTCTGGCTCACTAAAAATAGCAGCTAACACACTCACACCGCTCACCTCAGTACACCCATTACTTTGCGCACTATAAATGGCATGATGCAATACACGTTGAAAACTAGGCGTCGAGGTCGGTTGAATTTCTTCGCTGTCCTGTTCTGCCAGGTGAGGCGTGGTTTCATCCACCAACCCACCAAGCCCTATGCGTAATCGACCAATATTGGCTCCGCAAGCCGCTAATATTTTCCCGGCTTCTGCATTGTCTAATAAAGCCAGCAACAAATGCTCTACCGTAATAAATTCATGTTTTTTCTCTCTCGCTTGCAAAAAAACAAGATTTAACGTCTTTTCAAACGCTTTACTAAACATCATCAGCTCTCCTTGCTCATGGAAATACGTATCTTTGGCTCAGCTTGCAGCATACTGCTACTTATAACGGCCCGCATTTATAACTGTAGTCAAGGAATGGGTTCCCTACCACTATCCATGTCGTTTTAGAACCCACCCAAGCTGCAGATGCTGCATTAAAACATTCATAAAAACATAGAGATACACTTTTATGCTTCACGCTAGATAGGGCTGGTCTGTGCGATCAAAAATACGTCTATTCCATTGATATTTTTAAACCATATAGGTGCAATACGGAGACGCGCTGCCTCCCACAAAGTCTGAGCTAAGCCGCTTTTACTTTCTGGTCAATGTATCAAGATGAGGTACTGCAAAACCAGCCTATGGACCTGCACAAACCATATGAATACAGCCTATTATAAGGTATAATACAAGTAACTGGTTTTATTTATAACTCGTCAATGCAATTTTAGGTACCTATCATGGCTTCAGTTTCAAACCGTCACATCCAAACCTTTGGGGTTTTCTCGAGCAAAAAGGCAGAGCCGCTACGATCCCCTGCACAAGAGATATACCATGCTGTTCTCAAAGCTGACAAAAATAAAATCAACGAACGGCTATCTAGTGATCCCACAATCAGCCTCTCAAACACCCAAGAAAAACTATTATATCAATCAGTTATAAATAATGATCCAGAAATGGTCATAGCCCAAGCAGATGATAAAACCACCTTGTCCCTTCCCCGTTTCATTCTCACCATCTTGCAAAACGGCTTAAAACCCACACTCAATGACCCTAACCCATCCATGAAGACGACAGCCACTTTTAATTCCAATCGCGAGATGGAACTGAAGTCTTTAATTGATGCTCGTCCTGAATTCTTTGCAGGCGCATTGGCAGCCTTTGAATCTAAGCACGCTGACCTTAATATGCACTCCCTCTTCTCTCAATCTGCTAAGGCTCAAGAGGAGACGCAGGCCATCAGACCAGCGCTTGGCGCCTAACTGCCCGTTGTTGACACTTTAATTCATATTGCTGACGATAGCCTCTCCAAATTTTGAGCAGCTTACTGCTTCAGCGTCTATCATCAAGCGTGCAAAGTCATAAGTCACGATTTTCTGAGCAATCGTTTTCTGCATGCCTTGAATGATCAAATCAGCCGCTTCGTTCCAACCCATATGCCGTAACATCATTTCAGCCGATAAGATCAAAGAACCCGGGTTCACTTTATCCTGTCCTGCATATTTTGGTGCCGTCCCATGCGTGGCCTCAAATAAAGCAACGGTATCACTAAGATTAGCACCCGGCGCAATACCAATCCCTCCAACCTCAGCAGCCAAGGCATCCGAAATATAATCTCCATTTAAATTCATCGTGGCTATAACGCTATACTCTTCTGGACGCATAAGAATTTGCTGTAAGAAGGCATCCGCAATCACATCTTTAATGATGATGCGATGGCCATATTGATTTCGATCAATCATATGCCATGGGCCGCCATCAAGCGGTGTTGCTGAAAATTCATCTCGAGCAACTTGGTATCCCCAATTCTTAAAGGCTCCTTCTGTGAATTTCATAATATTACCCTTATGAACCAAGGTCACCGAATCCCGCTTATGATCAATAGCATATTGAATAGCACGTCGCACTAAACGTACACTTCCTTCCTCAGAAATGGGCTTGATTCCGATCGCGCTCGAGTTGGGAAAGCGAATATTGCTGACACCTAACTCATCTCGCAAATAAATAATCAATTTTTCTACTTGAGGACTCCGTGCCTCCCACTCGATACCCGCATAAATATCTTCTGAATTTTCGCGTAAAATCACCATATCAACTTTAGCAGGATCTTTCAGGGGGCTGGGCACGCCCTCAAAATATCGGACTGGACGCAGGCATACGTATAAGTCTAAATATTGTCGCAATGCGACATTTAATGAACGAATACCTCCACCCACTGGCGTCATCAAAGGTCCCTTAATAGCCACCTTATGTTCTTTGATAACGCTCATTGTCTCTTCCGGCAAGCCATTGAGGACATCACAGACCTCTACAGCTTTGGCACCAGCATACACCTGCTTCCATACAATCCGACACTCTCCCTCATAAGCTTGATGCACTGCTGCATCCACAACTTTTTTCATCACAGGTGTGATATCAACGCCAATACCATCCCCCTCTATGAAGGGTATAATGGGATGTTTAGGCACATATAAGGCACCAGACGCATCCGTGGTTATTTTTTCACCACGGGAAGACGCAGAAAAAGATTGATTGGACATCATATTCTCCAAAAATTAAGAAGCAGCAGTCATATCACTCGAGATTAAAAGTGCTGAAGTCTATCACGGCCTATTTCATTTGTCAGCCTGGGACAGCCCCGCCTTCCATCCTACCCTCTTTGCAACCCGATGGGGATCCGGTGATCATGAAAAAGGCTGTTGAATAAACATGGCATCTCCATAACTAAAAAATCGATAGTGTTCCTGAATGGCTGTCTGGTAAGCTCGCATAATATTATCATAGCCAGCAAAAGCACACACCAACATCAATAAGCTAGATTTTGGCCTATGAAAATTCGTAATCAGCGCATCAATGCATTGAAAACGAAATCCAGGATAAATAAACAACTGTGTCTCCCCCGAAAATGGTGATAGGTTGCCTGATCGCCCCGCTGTTTCCAAAGCTCGCACCACCGTCGTACCCACGGCAATAACACGCCCTCCCTGTCCACGGCAACGTGCAATGGCTTCACATAAATCAGATCCCACTTCTACATATTCACTATGCATGGTGTGCTGACTAATATTGTGCTCACGTACAGGTTGGAAGGTACCAGCGCCGATATGTAGGGTCAATTGAGCCATAGCTATATTTTTTTTCTGCAATAAGCTGAGCATATGAGTGTCAAAATGCAAGGCCGCTGTGGGTGCTGCCACGGCACCCGGATGTCGTGCGAAAATAGTTTGATAATCCTCTTCGTCACGACGCTCTGGACGCCGTAATATGTAGGGCGGCAAAGGCACTTCACCGAAACGCTGCAGCAAGGATAGTAAAGGCGTGGCAGCATTGGATTGCAACTCAAATAATTCCCCTTTTCGTGCCAATACCGTGAGCGTAAACGCATCATCGATGCTAATGAGCTGCCCTGGCTTCGGAGCCTTACTGGCGCGCATATGCGCAAGCATCCGATCCTTATCTAAAAGACGCTCTACTAAGCACTCAACTCGTCCACCGCTGGACTTATATCCTCTCAGTCGTGCTGGTATCACTTTTGTATCATTAAAAATTATTAAATCATGGGCTTTCAGCCAATTCGGCAACATCGTAAAGTGATGATGCTGAATCTCCTGCTGATCAGGATGAACGTACATTAAACGACTTGCTGATCGCTGCGGCAAGGGATGTTGTGCAATCAAGGCATCGGGTACGACGTAATCGAAATCATCTAAACACCAATTTTTACTCATATCTACTATGACAACCACGATAAATTTGAAAAGAGATGAAGCCTGCTTCTTAACCTTTAAGATTCAATAAAAGCACCCTATAATAATTAAGATGCGTGCGTTAAATAGTGGTCACAGATAGGCTGCAACCATAACTTGGAACCATGCCTAGCGATTGCGATATACTCTATACGGTATATACCCATGCCACTTCAAGATGCGAAGCATGCACTTGAAGTG
>JABABH010000020.1 GCA_014238325.1 Coxiellaceae bacterium
AAAAAACCTTTAGCTATGACACTGCAACGTGCCGTTATCCATGTCACCAGCGTCTATAGTAAATTATTAAAATCAAGCTATGGTTATGTACGTATCACCTTTTTTCAAGGCCCTGTTACAAAACAATTAAAGGCAGCTATTCATCAATTACAAATGTCTGCTAAACAACCGCTAAAAGGACTTATTCTGGATTTACGGAATAATCCAGGGGGGTTACTCGATGCTGGCGTGCAAGTCGCGGACAATTTTCTCGATGCCAAACACCTCCATCAATATGATGGATATATCGTCTATACCAAAGGGCGTCTCCCTGGATCTAATCTGCATATCCGTGCTACGGCAGGAGAAATCCTACCCCATACGCCTATGGTCGTCTTGATTAACGGCGGCTCGGCCTCCGCTTCAGAAATTGTTGCAGGTGCGCTACAAGATTATCGGCGTGCTATCATCATGGGGACCCGTAGTTTTGGTAAAGGATCCGTACAAACCGTGCTTCCTATTACTGCCAAAGAAGCCATAAAATTAACGACTGCATTTTATTATACACCAGCCGGTCGGGAAATTCAGGCTGAAGGGATTGTACCCAATATTATGGTTCCAGCACTCAAAGTAGAGCGCAACCCGCAGGATTTTATTGAAATTGACGAAGCTAATTTTGATAATCACCTTGCCAATGATAGTGACACTTCAGTCCATACCCAATCACAAAAAAAAGGACAAGACACTCAAGCAAATATGTTTGCTTTAGCAAAAAATGATTATCAATTATACGAGGCCTTGATGGTTCTTGAGGGCTTATCCTCAATAGAACAGGCATCTGAGTGACACCGCTACCCGTCATAACATTATGGATAAAACGACTTCGTTTGTTGCATCCACTGATCTTCAACGCTATCGATAGAGCCACACGCATGCTTCAAGCTTGTTATACAGCAATAGGTGCGCGAATCGCAGGATAAGCGTGATAATTCATGATTTCAAAATCCTTGTACTCATATTCATGCCATGCAGGACGTACGTTTTTGATCTGTAGCGTGGGTAAAGTATAGGGCTGTCGTGATAATTGTTCGCGTACCTGAGCCAGATGATTCGTGTAAATATGACAATCTCCACCCGACCAAATCAATTCGCCTGGCAGCAAATCACACTGTTCTGCCATCATTTTTAGAAGCAAGGCATAAGAAGCAATATTAAACGGTACTCCTAAAAAGGCATCGGCAGATCGCTGTGTTAATTTACAAGATAATCGACGATTAGCCACATAAAATTGAAATAATAGATGGCAAGGTGGCAAAGCCATTTTATCTAAATCACCGACATTCCAAGCACTCACAATCAGGCGACGAGAACTCGGATTATTTTTTATGTCCTGTGTCACTCGATCGATTTGATCAATCATCGTACCTTCAGCCGTACGCCATTGCCGCCATTGTTTGCCATAAATAGGGCCTAATTCCCCTTCTGTGTCAGCCCATTCATCCCATATGGTCACTTTTTTCTCATTCAAATAGTGTATATTCGTATCACCACGCAGAAACCATAATAATTCATAAATAATACTTCTAAGATGAATTTTTTTAGTCGTTAATAATGGAAAACCTTGTTCCAAATCAAAACGCATATCGTACCCAAAAATACTATATACACCCACACCCGTACGGTCTGATTTAGCAACACCGTGGTCCAAAATATACTGTAAAAAATTTAAATAGGTTCTCATGATGATTCAACCCCTTTTATCTGTGCTCACCCATGGATCTGATATACCATCTCACTTCAAGATGCGAAGCATGCACTTGAAGTG
>JABABH010000021.1 GCA_014238325.1 Coxiellaceae bacterium
CATATTTTTTCATTAAATGTGTGTTGTTTAAGTTTTATGGCTTATGGTGCTCAACATCTATTAATATTGAATCCTAAAAATCGCAGACACATGATACGTGCTTTGAAAAAGAAATCGGTGACTATTTTCGTAGGGGTGAATACATTTCTCAAGAATATATTGCAATATGATCGTTTCCATACGATGAATTTTTCAAGCCTAAAACTAGTGATTACGGGTGGTATGGCGACGGAGCAAGCTGTAGCAGAGGAGTGGTATCAGCAAACGGGTGTAGTCGTACGTCAAGGTTATGGTCTCACAGAAGCGAGTCCGGTTGTCAGTATGACGCCATTGAATGTGATGGAGTATACAGGGAGTGTGGGATTACCTTTACCCGAGACCGATATTAGCATCCGTGATAATCAAGGTGCAGAAATACCCTTGGGTAAAAGTGGAGAATTATACGTACAAGGGCCACAGGTCATGCAGGGTTATTGGCATCAGCCTTCAGAAACGAAACATGCTTTAGATGATAAAGGTTGGCTAAAAACAGGTGATATTGCTCGAATGGATTCCAGAGGATGGCTCTATATTGTAGGTCGAAAAAAAGAGATGATCGTGGTCTCTGGATTTAATGTCTATCCTGATGAAGTAGAGGCGGTGATGAGTCGATGCCCTGGCGTCTTGGAAGTGGCGGTGGTGGGCATCGCGGATAGCAAAACCGGAGAAGCCGTCAAAGCTTGTATTATACCATCCGTGCATCAACATCTCAGGAAATCTGATATATTAGCTTATTGCCGTCAACAATTAGCCGCTTACAAAATTCCCAAAGTGATTGAATTTCGAGATGAATTGCCTAAAAATAACATGGGCAAAGTCTTGCGACGTTTGCTATAACGAGCTTCATCTTTATCGGTTGATAGACACCCATGCTCACAGATAACTATGCTCGATTTTCTGATCTGCTTGTTATCGCTAGCCATGTATTGTAGTATGAGCACGATTTTTACGCATGCAATAACAGTGAGATAAATCATATGGGCAACAAGACTGCTTCGTCATATGCAGGGAGCTTTGTTAAAACTAAGTTACCATTATCTTTCTTTGGACGAGTTCGAGCTTCGCTGAGCTCGAAGCAGTTTTTAAACGAGCTTCAGCATCTAGAGCGACAGACTAAGAATAGGAGCAAAAATCTTAACATACCTGAAGAAATTCAGCGTCTAGAGCAACAGATTAAGGATATGAAAAAAAATTCTAACCTGTCTTTTGCATCCTATCCAGATTATGTGTGCTGTTTAAAACTGAAACTACATGTTCTAGATAAGGTTAAAAAAATGGATTTAATAGGAAAAAATGCAAAGCGTGATGATAGCTGCTTTGTGATGTTTTCTAACTTTTCAATTCAGGAGCGTCAATTTTTAGGGGTTTTAAAAAGCAAAATTCAGCATTTAAAGAAACAGATTAATAATATGGACAAAGTGATTGACAGATCTGAAAGGTTGCAGCCTCTAGAGCTAATAGAGCTAAAGCAACAGATTAAGCATATGGAAAAAAGATTTGACCTATCTCCTGCACTTCGATCAGCTGCATTGCGTGTTGATTGTTTAGCGCTGAAACTAGATGTTCTAGTTATAGCTGAAAGCATAGATGCTTTAATAGAAAAAAATGCCAAGCGTGATTATGGCTTCTTTGCGGGCGGCAATGTAGAAAGATTAGAAAGCACCGCTAATCCTTTCAGCAGCCCTACTGCTCATGTTGCTTAGATTTTAGTCTGTGCGAGCCTTGTATCACGTTACTAATATTGCTATCCTTTCGAGTGGCAATGACGAGTTTCTCTCTTGCGAACTCTGCTGCTGCGGCTAGCTACAATTTTGCACGATAGCGAGGACATTTCTATGAGCAAAAAAGTCTATAAGTGGTCTGACAAGGATGTGTATACTATCAAGCGAGCATGGTATGCTTCTTATAGGCGAGTTTTGTCATTTCTAAAACATTATAATCTAGCCTCAAATTTAGATAAAGATCGACTGTATCAGACCTTAGAAAATTTAAGTGACACCTTAGAACAGGATAAATTTCTTTATTTCGGAGAACAGGAGCAATCGCTTTATAAGAGTTTGCAAACCTTGTCCTCTGAGTCTGATCCCTGTTGTATCCGAAGATCCATGGAATGCCTTTATTCACTCGCTCCTTCTACAAATATTTTATCACAGCCCCCTAATAAGATTGCTGATCATTTAAAACGAGCAATAGCTGCGTGTTTAGCCGTAGAGCGGGTGCTGGATGATGGAAAATCTTTTATTTATAACTATATGCTCATAGTACTGATTTGTGCTGTTTCAGTGTGTTTCCTACTGTGTTTACCCCAATTTTCTTCACCTGCTGTATTAGCATGTGTGTCAATTGCCTATGCATTGTGTATGCTGCTTGCTGGCGCTGCCTTAGTGATTGGGCTGTTGCCTCATGACGTTGCACGGAAGCTGTCTACTGCTACTTTATTTTCGAAAAAAGTTGAGGTTGATCAGAAGGGCTTGGAGGAGATTCATCGGATGCTTCAAAGCTCTGTTGATTTGATGCATCCAAAAGATAGAGATGATCATAGCCTGTGGGTTTCTCTAGCCTTAGATAATAGCACGCCCAGTGCTGCTACTGCAGCATATTGCTTATTCTAAATAAATCGGCATACTTCTAAAAATACGTGATTTAAAAGTCTAGGGCTGAAGCTCTTCTCCTGTAGATGACAGGTCCATCGTGCCATTAAATTGGCATTATACATATAGTTTCTTTTGAATAATATATTGTGCGACTACGTCAGGTAATGCTTTTTTTATGCAACTGATACGATGAGTTTTTATATAGGTTCGAATTTGGGTGGAACTATAGGGTGGTGGATCTATATGATCTGCTAACCATATTTTTCCTGCTGGTCTCATGGTGAGTTCGTGCGGCTGGGTAGCGCGATGCTGGTTTATAAAAGTATGCAGCCAGATTTGCTTCGGTAACATATAATTCTGACGAGGTACGACGATGAGATGAACATGCTTGAGAATGGCCTGCCAGGATTTCCAGTGATGAAAACTTGCAAGGTTATCGGTAGATAAGATGAAACATAAGGCATGGTCTGGAAAGTGTTTACGGATTTCTTTTATAGTGTCAATGGAGTAAGTGGTGTGCGTAGAATCGGTTTCGATAGTATTAAGACTGAGTTTGGGGTGATGATCTATGGCTAATGCAATCATATGTATACGATCTTGAGTAGCAGTCATGGGAGGTGGTCGATGTGGGGGATGTTGACCTGTTGGAATCAGTTGGATGGTTTGAAAAGGGAGTTGTTTTAATAATTGTGTGACGATTTGTAAATGGCCATCATGAATAGGATCAAAGGTACCTCCAAATAAGCCGATTAAAGGTAGGAGCATATCAAGACCGATGAAGAGCTAGGATTAAATTTTCTATAGGGTCCCAGACGTTGCCTGACACGTATCCTTTTGCTATTTGGTCTATTACGTGTAATTGTTGAAAAGCACGATGCAGGCTAGGTACAGAAAAATTTAAAATAGCTGCTTTTAACGCCGGTTGTGACCTTTTCCATTCATGAGCGACGACCTCTGAAAGCGATGCTCCTTTTTGATAATGTATAGAGAGATGGTATATTTTTCGAAGGTCACGGGCGATAACGCCGATAATAGGCATCACGGGCATGTGTCGCGTTTTTAAAATGGCTAATATACGCAGTGCAGATGAGGTGTCTCCGGTCATGAGTCGATGGGTTAGATCGAAGACCGTAAATTGGGCCTCATCGCTGAGTAGGTTGTGAATATCAGTTGCAGTGATGGGCGTGGTTGACTTTAAGAGCTGTAGTTTTTCTATAGCTTGATGGGTTTCCAATAAATTTCCTTCAGTCCGCTCAGCAAGTAGGGCTATGCCCTCTGGGTCGATGGATAGAGATCGCTTTTTTAAACGATTGCGAATCCAATTTTTTAAGGTAGCTCCATAAAGTGGGAATAATGAGATAATGGCACCATATTGCTCTATGATAGGATGCCATTTTGATTTATTTTGCGTAGAGGTTATTTTAGGTTTACTCAATAATAAGCATTGATTATGCGGCTTCTTGTTCAAATAATAGGTTAAAGCTAAAGTAGCTTGTGTATTGAGTTCTGTCGTTTGAAGACGGATGTCGATCATGGTTTTGGGATGAAAGAGGGTGGGCTGATCGGCAAGTTGCTTGAAGACAGTCCAGTCAAATCGATCATCAGCTAATAAGAGCGGTTGCAATGCAAATTGATCATGATGGGCTTTTTGACGGATAGCGTCACGAATGTCTTGCATCAGCAGGGGGGCATCTCCATGCAGCAAATACACGGGTAATAAGTTGACTTGTTGCAGATGCCGTTCAACTTGTTCGTAGAATAATTGCATAAATTAGGGTGTTTAAATAGGTGAAGAAGGATGCATACGTGTATATTTCGGGACGCGCGATAAGGCATCTTGCACATCTTTAGATATCAAGTAATGATAAATCAAGACGACCATATGGTGTGTCAGGGCTTGTTGCATAAAGAGTTCAGCGTTGGGCGTATAAAGTTGATTGACATTTTTAGGTAAGGGTCGTGACACGCGTAGCGTTTTAGGACCAACGATCGTACGATGTTCGGATGTTTGTAAAGATAAAGTCACCGTCAAGCTGTAGTTATAGGTGGTGGCATTACCACTGTATAAGAGCGGGTAATTCGTCTCACCCCAGTCGATACGTGAGATGTTTAAAATAAGGTGATGATCGGGTTGTTGGGTCCAATGCACTTTTAAGGCAGCAAGATACCGTTTTAGTGAAATCGTGAGGGGTTCATAGGGGTGGCTGGATTTCAGATATAAGGTATGCAAAGGTAAGGGCAGGGTGTCAGACGAGCGTGGATGAAAAACACATGCCGTGGATAAGAGCGTGATGAGACCGAGTAATAGCCTATGCGATAGGCGCATGATAACGCTCATACCACAATATTCATTAGTTTATGGGGTATGATAATATATTTTTTAATTTTTTTATCGATGAGTTGGCGCTGTATATTGACATTTTGTAGGGCTATTTTTTTGATATCTGCATCAGTAGCATCGGCGGCAATTTTAATCGTAGCTCGTAATTTTCCATTGATTTGTACAATGATGTCATGATGCGTGGTATGTAAGGCTTTATTATCAGGTTTAGGCCAGCTCGCGGTTAAAATATCTTTGCCAAAGTGTAGCTCATTCCAAAGGTAATGGGTAATATGCGGTGTGATAGGGGATAATAAACGTAATAGAATGAAGAGTCCTTCGTGAATTAAATAAATTTCCTCGGTATGGTCGGGTGATAAGCCTGAAACCGCATTTAATATTTTCATCGTAGCAGCTGCTACGGTATTAAATTGATGGCGAGCCATATCCTGGTTAGCTTGTTGCAAATGTTGATGTATTTCACGTCGAATTTTTTGATAGTGTTTGCTTTCTGTTCTGTAATTTGGGGGCGTCGTATGGGTGCTGATAGCAATTAACTTATCATGAGCTTGGTAGGCTAGTCCCCATAATCTTTTGAGGAATCGATGGGTTCCTTCAATGCCGCTCTGTGACCATTCAAGGTCATGTTCAGGGGGGGCTGCAAATATCATAAATAGACGTATGGTATCGACACCATATTTTTTGATAAGTGGTTGGGGTGTTATCACATTGCCTTTAGATTTTGACATTTTTTGGCCGTCTTTCAGGACCATGCCTTGGGTTAACAGAGCATTAAATGGTTCGTTTGAATTCAACAGGCCGATATCACGGAGTATCTTATGAATGAAGCGGGCATAGAGTAGATGCATCACTGCGTGCTCAATACCACCGATGTATTGGTCAACAGGTGTCCAGTATTTAGCGCGATCATCGAGCATGGCATTATCTTGATCAGGGCAAGCATATCGGGCATAGTACCAAGAGGAAGCAACAAAGGTATCCATGGTATCGGTTTCGCGTTTCGCTGATTTTCCGCATTGGGGACAGAGGGTTTTATAAAATGCTTTGTGCTCGCAGAGTGGTGAGCCTTGTGCAGTTGGAATGAGATCGGTGGGTAAAATGACAGGCAAATCTGCTTCTGGAACCGGCACAGTGCCGCAGTTTTTGCAGTAAATAATTGGGATAGGGGTACCCCAATAACGTTGCCGTGATATCCCCCAATCATGTAAGCGATAGTGGATATCCGTACTGCCAAGTTCATGGGTTTTTAAATATGCTGCTATGGTTTGACAGGCAGCATTGCTGTCTAGTCCATTGAATAATTGAGAATTGATCAGTTTTCCTGGGCCGATATATGGCTCACTATGATAATCCCAATCTGGCTCAGCCGTCGGTTGAATGACGGGAGAAATGGGGAGGTTATATTGTTTTGAAAAATCATGATCGCGTTTGTCGTGGGCAGGGACCGCCATAATCGCGCCTGCACCGTATTCATTCAACACAAAATTAGCAATCCAAATGGGTATTTTCTCTTCAGTGATGGGATGCATAGCCATAAGACCCGTATCGATACCTAATTTTTCTCGCGTGGCTAAATTGGCTTCTGTGGTTGGGCTGAGGCGGCAAGCATCAATGAATTCAGAGATGGTTAGGTGTCGGGAAGCACGGGATTGTGCTAGCGGATGCTCTGGCGAGATGGCGAGATAAGTTACGCCCATTAAGGTATCCGGTCGTGTTGTAAAAACGTCAAGGCTAGTTTTTCTGTGACATACCTTAAAACGAATGGTGCTACCTTGACTGCGGCCAATCCAATGACGTTGCATGGTCGTGACCTGCTTGGGCCAATGAGTTAATCCTTCCAAGCCTGATAATAACTCTTCAGCATAGGCCGTAATACGAAAGAACCATTGTGCAATTTTTTTTTGTTCAATCAGAGCGCCTGAACGCCAGCCTCGGCCATCGACCACTTGCTCATTAGCTAATACGGTTTGATCAACGGGGTCCCAATTCACGACACTTTCTTTTTTATAGGCTAAACCCTTTTTGTACAATCGCAGAAAGAGCCATTGCTCCCAACGGTAATAATCAGGTTGGCAGGTATTGAGTTCTCGATTCCAATCATAAGCAAAGCCTAATTTTTTTAGGTGCTGTCGCATTTTTTTAATATTTTTTTCAGTCCATTCATAGGGAGAGAGTTGCCGTTGAATGGCTGCATTTTCTGCCGGTAGACCAAAGGCGTCCCAGCCCATGGGCTGTAAGACATGTTTGCCCTTATGTCTATGATATCGCGCAATAACATCGCCAATGGTATAATTACGGACATGGCCTATATGGAGTTCCCCACTCGGATAGGGCAACATCGATAAGCAATAGAATTTTTCTTGGTTAAGGTTTTCTTTAACTTCAAAGGAGCGGTGCTCATGCCAATAGGTTTGGGCAGATTTTTCAATATCAGCAGGTGAATAATTGTCTTTCATAGTATCGAGTAGCATACCTGAGTGCTTCGATAGAGGGAAGGAATGTGTCGATGTTTTCAGTTTGCTACCGCTATAGAGCTGAGGATCTGCCTGCCTTGTTGCTGCTAGGAATGTGTCCAGACTTTGATCGATTTTTGGCCTACGGTTGGATGCATGATGTCTGCATGCACTTAACTAGGAGGAGAGCTTGCCGCTGCCTCCCGATTCCATTCTTATGGGGGAACCGTCATTGTTCTCCGGATGAGAACATGATATAAATGCCCCGTGACGGCTTATCATACTATCGATAGAATATTGGGATTCTGGTTCGGGAAACTGGAAGAGATGATGGTGCCCTCCGAGGACCGTGCGAGGATCTGGTTTGGCGCTAGCGAAGAGATTGATAAGGAGATTAACACACAATTTTCTGCTGACCTAGAGGCTGCTCGCGCTCAGGAATATGAAGATTGGAAAAGAACACCTCGCGGGCAGCTGGCCTTGATTATTCTTTGCGATCAGTTTTCTCGCCATATTTATCGAGATACGGTGGATACTTTTGCCCAGGATGCCTATGCGGTTGATATTTGTACACATGGGATTGAACAAAGACAGGACCACGAATTGAGCTTGATTGAACGTGTTTTTTACTATTTTCCTTTATTTCACTCAGAGAGCTTAATGTGTCAAGAACGTTCCGTGCAACAGTATGAGCAATTAGTGAGTTTGGCTTTTCCAGAAACCAAAATGATGTACGAACGTTTTTTACAATTTTCTATTGATCATTATCGAATTATTAAGAAATTTGGCCGTTTTCCACAACGTAATCTCATCTTGAAGAGAGAATCTACGGATGCAGAACGCCAGTACCTAAAAGAAATGCAACGACTTCGAGGGCAAAGTGATTCCGCATAAAGGTTGTACTTACCGTGTTATTTTCACTCAAGAAGATAAAATATATGAGATTTTTGCCCGATCGATTTCCGAAGAAACCTTGATGGGTTTTATCGAGATTGAGGAGCTTGTTTTTCCTGGTGATGAGGGGGTTGTGATTGACCCTGCAGAGGAAAAATTAAAAAGAGAGTTTCAAGGGGTGAGACGTACGCACATTCCTATGCATATGATATTGCGCATTGATGAAATGGAGGCAACTGTCTCAAAGCAAGAAGGGATGGTTAAAGACAACGTGCGTCAGTTACCTACCCATTTTCAGCGTAAAGATTTTCAGGATCAAGAATAGTTTGACTCGGATACTCATCGTGGACATCCAAGGTCCATCGCTTTCCTTGGAAGAAAAAGAACTCATTCGACATCCTAGTGTAGCGGGCGTTATACTGTTTAGTCGCAATTATGAGGACTGGGATCAGTTACAGCAATTAACACATGCGATTGCTACTGTAAATCCTAAGCTAATCATGGGTGTCGACCAAGAAGGTGGTCGAGTGCAGCGATTTCGACACGCATTCACGTCCGTACCACCTATGCGTGATTTCGGACACTGGTATACTCAAGACCCTGAAGCCGCACAGCATTCCTTACGCTTCTTGATGTGCAGCATGGCGGCAGAGCTCAGGGAGCTTGGGATCACACTCAATTTTACGCCTGTATTAGATATTGATCATGGTATGAGCGCAGTGATTGGGGATCGCAGCTTAAGTCATGATCCTGATGTAGTTACTCGATTAGGAGCATGCATTATTGATGCCTTACAGACACAAGGTCTGCTGGTAACGGGCAAGCATTTTCCAGGTCATGGTGGTGTTGCCTTAGACTCACATACCAGTTTACCTAAAGACTCGCGTCCTGCAGAGGTGATTCGCCAGTGTGATTTGCTGCCTTTTGCTCGATTAGCTCGAAAATTGGATGCGATTATGCCAGCTCACATCGTTTATACTGCGTACGATAAGCAATACCCTGCTGGGTTTTCTGCGTATTGGTTGCAAGAGATATTGCGTAGACAGCTTGCCTTTGAGGGAGTTATTATCAGCGATGATTTAAGTATGGTCGGTGCGGCCTATCTAGGTAGCTATCCTGATCGAGCCATCGCTGCGTTAGAGGCGGGTTGTGATCTATTGCTAGTTTGTCAGAATGCAGAGGCGATCTCCGAGTTGTTAGCGCTGCCTTTAGAAAAATACCGAGACCCTAATGCTAAGGCACGAG
>JABABH010000022.1 GCA_014238325.1 Coxiellaceae bacterium
AAGGTATACCGCTCGCCATCACCCACTTCGCATCTTCAGGTGCGAGCGGTATACCTCATCCGTTGAAACTCATACGGGTCTAATCAAGCACGATATTTATTCATCAGAAAATATAGCACCAACAAAGCCAAGCTTTCTATAATAGCCATAGCAAACATCCAAGCATGCGTCATACTGCCTAAGCCAGCAAAATAATAGCATGAAATATTCATGGCAAAGAGGAGGAATAAAGTAGGTATAAAGAAATTCGTTAACGAACCATCACAGAAACCCACTCGTCTGTGAAGCCAAAACCTGCGGGATGAGCCTTCGCCCTTCACCAAGCTATCTGGAATAGCATGCATCACCCCGATGACGAGCACCACAACGCTCAACCATAACTCCCATGCCCAATCCGGATGAAGGCCACCCATTTCAGAAAACGAAAGTATAGCAAAAAAACCAATAGTCACCACGGCAATCGGCAATCTCAAGATACCTAAAAACAATAGCATGCCTTCTAAAGTCTCAAAAAGCACTTGTATCGGCAATAACCATCGAGCATGATGACTAGAAAAGATTAAGAAGGCTTGCATCCAATTCGGCATATGTCGCGTATGTGCATAGCGTTCTGCTAAATGCTGATAGCCACTATAGGTCCACCATTTTAGTGCATAATCTTGATAAATTTGAAAAATTAACATCAGACCTACAGCACTCAAAAGAGGACTCATCCATTGGGTTTGATGGATCTTGAGCATCACATCTGTTTTGTATCTTTCTAGGAAAAAATCCAAAATAAAGAAAATTATTACGACTAAGGATGAATATAATACAATATCTATACTCATCGCTTTGCCATTTTCAGACATAAAATTTACATAACTAAATAGACACAAAAAAATAGCAGCTAGGCCTACTTTTAATGAGGCAGGAAGATCCTTAGCAACTGTTTTTGCCCCCAAGATCCATTGTTTTTTATGAGTATATAGATTTTTTTGACTGCACCAATAGCAAAATTGCGATAAACTAAAAGCTGCGGGTAACAAAAAACAAAAAGTCCATTTTTCTCCTAAGAAAATTACCCAGAAAAATGCATACATAAAAAAACCTAATAGGCTTAATATGCCGCTGTTTAAACAGAAAGCGATACTTGATAAGACAAGCAGCACAGATAGGGCAGCGGCTGAAAAGGCAGGGTGAGCAGCCAGGCCCATCAACATATGATGAATCATATACATATGCGTATCATGCATGACTTTAGAGTGCATTAACCAAGATTGAAATCCATGGGGGGATAAATGTCCTAAAAAAAGTTGCCAGAAAAACATTTGCAAACTAACAGCAGCAATTAATCGATTGACTAAAGCATATTTATTAATTTTTTGATTGATAGCTAGTATAGTATTCATCGTTGTTATCCTGTTTAATCGTATAAATATACCCATCCCACTTCAAAGATGCGAAGCATGCATTTGAAGTGACTCATCGCGATGGGGATGCTTAAGGGGAAAACCGCGATTTTCCCCTTAAGTGGCTGAGCGAACATTTATTTTTCGCCAGCCATCAAAACCAAGGTATACCGCTCGCAGTAGCCCACCTCGCATCTTCAG
>JABABH010000023.1 GCA_014238325.1 Coxiellaceae bacterium
CTTCATTCGCGAGCGGTATAACAAGCTGCTTTCATTATATCGTGCATAGAGAGAGCAACAATACAGTGATCTTTCATGAATATCATGATAACAACAGGGGGTGATACAGATCGCGTGCATGCCTGAATGCGGAGATATACCCATCCCACTTCGCATGCTTCGCATCTTCAGTCGCGAGCGGTATAGCAGCATTTGTCTTAAGAGTAAGGTGTTTATACTTGCCACGCCTCTTCCGCGGCTAGCAGCGCTTTTTTTATGGTGACTGTATCATGAGCGGCAGACATGAATCCGGCTTCAAAAGCTGAGGGGGCGAGATAGACTTTTTGCTGGAGCATGGCATGAAAGAAATCGCGATAAGCGGCACGATTGCAGGCTAAGACATGGTTGAATCGTGAGACAGTAGGCTGTTCGGTGAATAATAATCCAAATAATCCGCATACGGAGTGAATGAGCAAAGGAATGCCAGCGGCTGTTGCGCGTGCTAATAGTCCTGTTGTCCATTGTTCTGTTCTTGCTTTTAATTGATCGTAGAAAGTTGGGGTGTTGAGTGCCGTTAGCGCAGCGCAACCTACGGCCATCACCACGGGGTTGCCTGCCAAAGTACCGGCTTGATAGACGGGCCCCTGTGGTGCAATGGCGTCCATCCATTTTGCACGTCCACCATATGCACCAATGGGCAGCCCGCCGCCAATAATCTTTCCTAAGGTAGTGAGATCTGGTTCCACACCATACCAACCTTGAGCGCCTTGTGGGCCGACACGAAAGCCCGTGATCACTTCATCAAAAATCAGCAGAGCACCATAGTGATTGCAGAGCAGCCGTAGCTCTTTTAAAAACTCCAGTTGTGCGGGCACGACATTCATATTAGCAGCAATAGGCTCTATGATAATGGCTGCAATATCATTATATTGTTCAAATAATTGTGTGACAGAGCTCAGGTCATTGAAAGTAGCGACCAATGTATCGGCTGCTGTATGGGCAGTGACACCTGGGGAATCTGGCATGCCAAAGGTTAGCGCTCCAGATCCTGCTTTTACCAACAAGGTGTCGGTATGACCATGGTAGCCGCCCTCGAATTTGATGATTTTATCCCGACCCGTGACGGCGCGAGCTAATCGTATGGCACTCATGGTCGCTTCTGTTCCTGAGTTGACGAAGCGTATTTTCTCTAGGCTAGGCATAGCATCGATAATTTTTTTAGCCAGTATAATTTCATGCTCACAAGGCGTTCCAAAGCTTAACCCTTGTGAGATGGCCTGTTGCGCAGCGGTACGGAGTGTAGGATGATTATGCCCCAAAATAATGGCCCCCCAAGATCCGACAAAGTCGAGGTAGGCCGTGTGATCGACATCCATAAGATAAGCACCTTGGGCCTGATTTATAAAACGAGGGGTGCCACCCACCGCTTTGAAAGCGCGGACTGGTGAATTCACACCACCAGGCATATAATGCTGAGCTTCTTTGAAGAGCTGCTCGGAGCGCCGAGTCGATGGTATGCTTGTGTTCATCATAGGAGACTTACCGTTGGTATCGATGTTTGAATGTTTAAGATTATCGAGATTTTATCATGCTATACAAAAAATATTTATGCTTATTATGTGGATTTGTCTATAACGAGGAGCAAGGCTGGCCTGAAGATGGTATCGCTGCGGGCACACCTTGGGAAGACGTGCCTGAAGATTGGTTGTGTCCAGACTGTGGTGCAGTGAAGTCAGATTTTGAGATGATCGCAATATAAGACCTGATCGCTCAAATCTACAGACCTAAAATGCTATGCACCCCGCAGTTTCTTGTATGAACGGCTACCAGCCCTGAATAGCCGCTTGGCTTAATCTTGATATTGAAGCAATAATTCAATCTCTTTCAAGGAGAGACCTGTCACTTCCGAGACAAACTCTGGATCAGCTCCTTGCTTTAACATATTCTGCGCAATTTTCTGCCGGGCTTTCATCTCACCTTCGTGACGACCTTTGTTTTAATGGCTGGCGAAAAATAAATGTTCGCTCAGCCACTTAAGGGGAAAATCGCGGTTTCCCCCTTAAGAATCCCCATCGTGATGAGTCACTTCAAGTGCATGCTTCGCATCTTGTCAGTGGGATGGGTATACCCGCACATCAGACATCGCAAAACGAAAATATTTATCATGAGGATTATGAATCTTTTTCATAAAAATGACACATCCAGGCGTTATGTCTTATAACCAGCAGCTTCTAGTTTAATTTTGATTAGTGAGGCGAATATTTCAACAATTATTATAACCACTTCTATAGAATGTTCAATGTCGGAAAATATATAAAGCTTTCAGATTAAAAATCGCATAGTGGATGATAGGACCTATACTGATGCAGGAATTTTAACGGGATAGCCTTGCAGTGCCCCTCTAGGTTGTTTGAAAAAATTTAGGGTTGTACTACGGCTAAAATAATAATCATGAATAATAATACCGTGGGAATTTCATTGAACCAGCGGTAAAAATGGGTGGTATGTTGATTGCGATGGCATCGAAAGTCCACGAGGAATTGGCCGCAAAGTATATGATAGAGCCAGAGTATCCCAACACATAATAGTTTCCATTGCATCCATGGCTTTGAGATATACATGGATGCCTGCGCTGCAAACAAATAGAGGCCAAATAGAGTGGATAAGATACCAGCTGGTGTCATAATGCCCCAATATAAACGACGTTCCATGATAACAAAACGAGCGCGACTTACTTTATCTCGACAACCGGCGTGATAGACAAATAGTCGGGGCAAATAGAATAATCCGGCAAACCAGCAGATAATAAAAATAAGGTGAAATGCGAGAAACCAGCGCATGGGCAAATCCCTTAACTGAGCAGTATTATATTGAATGCGTAAGTCATATCTAGGTATTGTGTCATATTAACGAGCATAGCTGCAATCGATGATACGTGGATAAAAGAGAGATCATCACTCAGGCATGGATGGGTGTTCGTCTGATGATGGCATAGCTAAATCCCCATATAGATACTGTAGGAGGCTGAGTGCTGTCATAGCTGCGGTTTCTGTGCGCAGTATACGAGGACCGAGGGATAGGGGTAGACATCCGGCGAGAGTTGCTTTTTTCTGCTCCTCGCCACTAAAACCGCCGGCAGGTCCAATAAGCATAGCGATCCGTGGGATCTGTGGTATCTCTTGGACCAGGTCTGCCAAGGATTGTGTGGCGCTCGGTTGGCAGAGTAGGGTATAAGCATCGCGTGGCGTAGCGAGCCAATCCGTGAGTGTTTGTGGGGGCAGGAGTGTGGGGATATCGGTGCGACCTGACTGTTCGCAGGCGCTAATAATAATCCCAGACCAATGGGAGAGTCTTGTTTTTATCCGTTGAGGGTGCAGTGTGATATCATTGCGCTCTGTGAGTAGGGGGGTAATGCAGTTCACGCCTAATTCTACAGATTTCTGTAGAACATAATCCATTTTTTCGGCTCTTAGTAGGCTTTGCCCGAGCTCAATATGGGTGGGTGATGGAGGAATACCGGATTGATAGCTCTCCAGGGCAATGATTGTGTTTTTGGGCGCAATGGTTTGTATGTGCCCATAATATTCTCCACCTGTGCCATTGAATAGGATAATAGAGCGACCGACTGAGAGTCTTAAGACCCCATATAAATAGTGGCTTTGACGATGGTCCAGGCTTACATTAGAATCCAGGGATAATTTTCCAGAGTAATAGAGGCGGGTGATACGCATGGCTAATGGGCTACCGTTTTCATGATGGTGGTGGATGGAAAGTCACAGGCACTGAAACCGAATAAAAGATAGAGTGAACAATATTATATGAATGCTTCCTTATACGAACATGATTTACCCCAATTTAGCCAATTAGATTGGCAGCATGCCGAATCTAAGTTGACGCAATTACTAGCCGATAATCAGCAAGCAATACATCGTTTGCTGCGGGAGAGCCCGTCACCTACCTGGTCTACGTTTGTAGAGCCATTGGATGAATTAGAGGACCGCCTGGATCAGTATTGGTCCTTAATCTCGCATCTCCATGCTGTGGCTGATTCTGAATCCATACGCAAGGTTTATCGCGCTTGTTTGCCGAAATTATCGGAATATGGTACGTCATTGAGCCATAATCCAGCATTATATCAAAGGATGCTCGCGATGGTCGATCAACCGCTAGAAGATGTGCAGCATAAGATCTTGGATGATGAGATACTAGGTTTTAAATTGTCGGGTATTGATTTATCGAAAACCGATCAGCGGCGTTTTTCTGATTTAGTGCAAGAATTAAGCAAATTAAGTTCAAAATTTGAGGAGAATATATTAGACGCCTCACAAGCTTGGACTAAGCATGTGACGGATCTCGCTGATCTCTCGGGTATTCCAGAGCATGCCTTGACGACGGCTGCTCGTGCTGCTGCAGAGAAAAACTTGGCTGGTTATGTCTTTACTTTAGAGCTGCCAGATTATATAGCCGTTATGCGTCACGCCGATGCTCGTTCTTTGCGTGAGGAGATGTATATCGCATTTTCTACCCGAGCCTCTGACCAGGGGCCGCAGGCAGGAAAATGGGATAATACACCCGTTATGCATAGAATGATGGTATTACGCACGGAATTAGCTCATGTGTTGGGTTTTGCGAATTATGCGGAATACGCGCTTGCCACAAGAATGGTCAAGACATCTGATAAAGTGCTTGAATTTTTAGCACAATTATCTGCTGTCGCTTTACCAAAAGCTAAGAAAGAATATGAGGAGCTGTGTAGTTTTGCACGTGAGACCTTGGGATTAGATGAGTTATATGCTTGGGATGTTACTTATGCTTCAGAGAAATTAAGACAGCGGGATTATGCTATTTCGGAAGAGGATTTGCGCCCCTATTTCCCTGAGCCACGGGTATTGTCTGGTTTGTTTGAGATTGTGCATCGGTTATTTGGTATCACGATTCACCCTGTGGACCATGCAGATGTTTGGCATCCGGATGTGCGTTGTTACGCGGTATACGATGCTGACCGTCAATTACGCAGTTATTTTTATCTTGATTTGTATGTTCGCCCGAACAAGCGCAATGGTGCCTGGATGGATGATTGTCGCTCTCGACGGTTATTGAAGGATAAAGTGCAGTGTCCGATTGCTTTTGTCAATTGTAATTTTAATCGGCCGATTGACGCGGATCCTGCATTATTCACGCATGATGATGTGGTCACACTATTCCATGAGTTTGGGCATGCTTTACAGCATATGCTGACTACGGTGAATTATTTGGGGGCTGCGGGTTTGAATGGGATACCTTGGGATGCAGTGGAATTTGCGAGTCAATTTTTAGAGAATTGGGCGTGGCAGCGCGATGCTATCTCTAAGATTGCTGTGCATTATCAAACGGGAGAGCCCTTACCGGATACCTTATTTCAACGTATGCGGCGTGCTAAAAAATTTCAGGCAGGTTTGCATACTATTCGTCAACTCGAGTTTGCTTTATTCGATATCCGTCTACATGTCGAGTTTTCTACGGATGAAGGTGCTGCGGCTAGTGCTGAGGTTGTGAATCGATCGGGCGATGCTGCTGATGTTGCGTATAGGGGTTCACAGATGCAGCAGATTTTGGACGACGTTCGCCAGCAGGTAAATTTATTTCCTATACCGGCATATAATCGATTTGCGCATAGTTTTTCACATATTTTTGCGGGAGGTTATGCGGCAGGTTATTATAGCTATAAATGGGCAGAGGTGATGGCTGCAGATGTTTTCGCTTTATTTGAGGAGCGTGGCATTTTTGATGCAAAGACGGCGCAATCCTTTTTGGCGAATATTTTGGAGCCTGGTGGCTCACAAGATCCTCTTGTATTATTTACAGCTTGTCGGGGGCGCGAGCCTCGTGTAGAGGCTTTATTAAAGCAGTTGTCTGATGCAGATCCGGCGGTGTCATGATGAAGCAGGATGATCTTAAAAAAAAGGTAGCACGAGCGGCACTGCCTTACCTGGGTGCCGGGATGATCATCGGCATGGGTACGGGCTCTACCGTGAATTACTTGATTCAAGCATTAGCAGAATTATCCTTTGATGATGAAGTGGTGGCGAGTTCTGAGGCCACAGAAGCCTTGCTGCGCTCTTATCGTATTCCTGTGATGTCACTGAATGACACGGTTGCCATGGATGTCTATGTTGATGGTGCGGATGAGTGTTTGTGCGATCACTTTATATTGATTAAAGGAGCAGGTGGCGCGCTGACTCGAGAAAAAATTATAGCCAGTGCGGCAAAGCAGTTTATTTGTATCGTGGATGACAGTAAATGTGTGGAGGTGTTGGGTCGAGTCGCACCCGTGCCGGTAGAAGTGCTTCGTATGGCGCGTAGTTTTGTGGCGCGCGAATTATTGAAATTGCCGGGACAATCTCCAGAGTCTGTGCATCCTGTGTATCGCCCGGGATTTATTACTGACAATCATAATGTTATCTTGGATGTTTATGGTTTAGATTTAACGGATCCCTTGGCGCTAGAGCGAGCCATTAACCATATTCCTGGTGTGATTGATAATGGCATTTGTGCTGCCCGTCGCCCCGATAAAATACTGGTAGCGAGTCGTACGGATGTGCGAGTCTATGAATAACTGGGATGAGCTTGGGATGGTTTGATGCTGTCTTTTTCATCATTCCATTGATATACCGCTCGCGCCTGAAGATGCAAACTGGGTGATTGCGAGCGGTATAACTTGGTTTTGATGGCTGGCGAAAAATAAATGTTCGCTCAGCCACTTCAAAGAAAAATCGCGGTTTTCCCCTTAAGAATCCCCATCTTGATGAGTCACTTCAAGTGCATGCTTCGCATCTTGAAGTGGGGTAGGTATATCTATTATCTTGATTATTTTTATCTGATAAAACAAAAAATTCTATCTGTGAGTGATGCATTTCCACGAGTATGTTCCTGATTGGATGGACGATTACATCTGATTTTTCTTGATATTTCAATACAATGCGGCGTTAACTTCTCATACCACTAAGGGTTAAGCTAGGAACTTGCAAGCTGAAGCTTGTCTATGTTTCTAATTAAAAATAAACCTTAGAGTAAAGTTCAACCAGAGCGTTATCAGTAAAAGCTATAAAAATGCGCTATTATTTTAGTAGATAAACGAGATATTCAAGCGTATATTGCGTGTTAATTTTGTGGTTTTCGAGTGATGGGCTATGAAATATAATTTAAAGCATTACTAGTGCCTACAGATATTGATACAACATATTGTCAAATAGCAAGATATTGCCTATCCTTGTGCAACTCAAATAACTCGAATGGTGCCGTGGTATTCAAATCAAGCTATACTTAGAAATAAGAGTTAAGCGTATTGTATATGATTTTTGACTGAAATATTATCCTAGTTATTTTTTTGAAACGATAAACATGGCTTGTATTTTTAGAGCGTAGCATTAAAGCTGATGGTGATTATGTAGCTAGCTAGTGATTTAGGTGTAAAAGCCATGCTGTTGAATATTAGAAATCGTTGTTATAGAGGGCACAGTTATTCTCGTGTGGATACAGTTGATCGTTGCTTTATTCATGAGTTAAAAGTGTCATTGAAAAATAGATAGATTCCATCATGCACATGTTGTGCTCGTGGGTGCATAGCAGTCATGATAGTGTGTGATAGGGATTATAAATTATAAAGTATCGACCCATGATGAAGAAAACGGGTCATAACATAGGGAAAGAAACAAGCATGTTAGTATTAACCAGAATAGCCGGTGAGCGCGTCATTATCGGTGATGAAGAGATTGTCATTACAGTTTTGAACGTTAAAGGGAATCAAGTGCGTTTAGGTATTGATGCGCCTAGAAGTGTTGGTGTGCATCGTGAGGAAATTTATCGGCGTATTCAACAAGAAGTGGAATCAGGTACGCTGAAAAATAAGGAAGGTGGGAGTGAGGGTGCATCTTAGCTTGTGTCTCTTTTTTTAGAGAAGGCTCCTTGAGGCTAGTATGCTCGCGAACGGGTATTTTCTATTCTATACTTATAATATAATTGTACCTGTTTTAAAGTTTTATGATGAGTCAGATGCTAGCGATACATTCCTGGGCACCACTGTACTCATCACAGGAGCGCGTTTTTTCTGATAGGCGGCTCAGGTCTGTATCAACTAGTGAGGTGATATATGAAAACTCCATTACAGTTCACTTTTCGTAATATTGACAATACTCCTAGCATTGAGGAACGTATCCGAGACAAAGTAAAAAAATTGGAACAACACGTGGAGGGTATCGTCTCTTGTCATATCGTGTTGGAGCTTATTAAAGCTCATCCTCATCACGGTAAAATATATAATGTGCGTATCCGTTTGCACTTACCGGGCAAAGAGCTCATGGTGAATCAAAATGCGGAGCCAGATTTATATCTCGCAATTCGTGATGCTTTTGACGATCTTCTGCGACAGGCCAAAGCTTATTGATACGGTTGCAGAGAGCTAAAATTTCATTCGTCTTTCAACGTTTAACTTATGGGTGAGCTGTCAGCGTTGTCTACAACAGATATAGGTGTCCATTTTCCCTATTCTCAAGGGGAAGCTCTATATGTGAACAAATACCATGAAAAACAAGTAGACATCATGTATTCTTCTTTCATAACAGGAGCTGATGGTTCACTCAGTGTCGCATGCCCCCTACAGTTGTGTGTTTAAGGTGGCACAAGCCTGGATAAAGCGTGGCAGGAGAGTGGCGAGTGATTGCATGTGGGTGGAAACGGTTTGCAGCGTTTCCTCATGAGAGAGATCGTATTGTGCAATACCTGCTGCCATATTCGCAATACTGCTGATAACAGCAACACGCATCCCACAATGGCGGGCTATCGTGACCTCAGGAATGGTGGACATGCCGACACAATCGGCACCTAAAATTCGAAAGGCTTTGATTTCTGCGGGGGTTTCAAAATTAGGTCCTAGCGTCCCCATATAGGTGCCTTCCGTTAAGTGAATATTTGAATGTTCTGCAATGTGCATAAACAAGGCCCTTAATTCAGGATCATAAGCATCATGCATAGATGGAAAACGAGGGCCAAAATCATCTTCGTTGGGTCCTGTGAGCACTTGGTGGAACTGCCAGTTAATATGGTCTTGGATTAACATAAGGTCACCAGGCTGCACATCTTCACGGATCGCACCCGAGGCATTCGTTGCGATATAATATCGGCAACCTAATAGTTTTAGGGTTCTGACCATGGTCTTGATGATTGAATAGCTAGCCTGCTCATACAAATGGGCCCGACCTTGGAGGCAAGCAACGGGGATGCCTGCAAAGGTTCCTATATATAGATTGCCGGGGTGTCCGGCTATACTGGTATGGTGAAAACCAGGCAGCTCTTGATACGGAATGATGACGGGATCTTGTATGCATTCTACCAGTTTGCTCATGCCAGAGCCTAAGACAAGACCTACGGTCGCAGTAAAATTAGGTTGGTAATTTCGGATGTGTTTAACGGCATCATAAGCAGCAACTGTCATCATCATACTCCAATCGTGGTAGATTTATGTAGGGCAGTGTTTCATGATGTGATCTAGGCATGCACGAGTATCGTTTTTAAAAGGTAATAATATAAAATAGAAAATAAGGCGCCAGCGGGGAGCGTAAGCACCCAAGACATGAAGATATTACGTATGACGCTTAAATTCAGTGCAGTAATACCCCGCGCTAGCCCAACGCCCAGGACGGCACCGACGAGGGTTTGTGTGGTTGAGATCGGGAGGCCTAGAGCAGAGGAGACCACCACAGTGCTTGCAGTTGCGAGTTCTGCGGCGAACCCGCGACTGGGTGTGAGTTGTGTAATTTTAGAACCGACTGTGGCGATAACTTTATAGCCGTACATTGCTAAGCCTAGAGCAATACCTATAGCTCCCACCAGCATCACCCAAAAAGGAACAGAAGCATGCATAGCGATAACCCCCCCATTTCGAACGATAGCAACGATGGCAGAAAGTGGTCCAATCGCATTGGCTACATCATTCGAGCCGTGAGAAAAAGCCATAGAGCAGGCAGTAAAAATCATGAGTATGCCAAATATTTTCTCTATTTTTTTAAAGTCAGGCTGGATAGGGTCATCGATAAGATGAGGTATACGGTGTAATAAAAAGCGACCAATCAACATTAAGGCCAAGCTTAATATGATAGCGAGCAAGACAGACTGCCAAGTTGATAGATGTAAGCCAATATGTTTCAAGCCATTTAATAGGGTAACGAGGCTCATGATCAGTGCCATGAGGAAGATATACCAAGGAACGTAACGTTTGGCATTTTTGATGGGTGTATCCGTATCCAGGATCAAGCGTTGAACACTGCGAAAGAGCAGAAAGGCTAAAATGCCAGCGATAATCGGTGTCAGAACCCAGCTCAAGACAATATTAATAATTTTAGGCCAGTGCACAGTTTGTGCACCCAAGGCAATCCAGGCGAATCCAATCAATGCGCCGACAATACTGTGCGTGGTTGAAACTGGCCATCCTAATGAGGTGGCGACGAGCAGCCAGGTTCCGGCTGCAAGCAAAGAGGCTAGCATACCGAATACCAACAATTCTGGCGTTGGTTTAAACAACGAAGCATTAATAATGCCGCCACGAATGGTGTCCGTGACTTGTCCGCCTGCTAGTAGGGCGCCGAGGACCTCGAAGCAAGTAGCGATAACGATGGCTTGTACAATAGTCACGGCTTTGGCGCCAACGGATGTGCCCATCGCGTTAGCGACATCGTTCGCTCCGACACCCCAGGCCATGAAAAAGCCAAAAATCGCTGCTAAAATGATATATAATTGGCTGTGATCCATCGTCTCCTCGTACGCATTCTTTGCCGCATAAACTAGCATGCAAGCTCAGGTTGTACAAGCTGCTATCGCGTTCTATCTATACTTTTGAGAGAAAAATCGGCAGAGATAAACCATGGGGTCTTATATATTATTCATGTATAATAAGGTAAGCGATATCAAGCATACAACAACGGATAAGACAGCCTTATGTTATCACGAACCACCGTATTAAATATGTTTGGTCGTTCACCGGTCAAACCGCTTCAGCGCCATATGGAGAAAGCTTATGCTTGTGTTGCTTACCTGCAACCCTTCTTAGAGGCTGTGATTCGAGGAGATTGGGAGAATGCTGCCTCTATTTCTCAAGAGATTAATGTCAGCGAACGTAACGCTGATGCCTTGAAGCTGGATATTCGAACCCACCTACCGAAGCATTTGTTCCTAACGGTCTCTCGTGCTGACTTATTGGGGTTGTTGTCTGAGCAAGAAGGCCTGGCGAATACGGCAAGGGATATTGCGGGTATGATACTCAGTCGTCAGTTGTCTATTCCTGAACCTATACAGCTTGAAATTCAGCAGTTTTTAAAAATTTGTATTCGTGCGTCACAGAAAGCAAAAGAGACCATTGAGCACTTAGACGAATTATTTGATTCAGTATTTCGTGGGAAAGAGGCGGCTTTTGTACACCATTTGTTAAGTGAATTGAATATCTTAGAATCCGAAACAGATCGCCTACAAGTTGGATTGCGTTATTCAATTTTTCAGATGGAACAGGGTCTGTCGCCTACGGATATCATTAATTTTATCTTTTTGTATGAAGTGGTGAAATTAATGGGGGCACTCGCGAATCATGCCCAACATGCCGGCAATTATTTAGAAATGTTAATGGCGGCTTAGTGATTTGGGATGAATGCTGCGAGCCGGTATCAAGGAGGGATGGTTGTGCTTTCCTGCTAGTGATCCAGGCAGCCACTACGTGTCCACCTGGATTGATGGTGGGTCAGTTTAGCTTTTTGGCTTACGAGCGCGAGAGTGGATCACCTTTTTTGCGCGGACGCCTTTTGTTTTAAGCGGTGTGGCGCGAGCGACCCGTACTCCTGCTTTAGTCGTTTTTTTCAGTTTTAACCGGTTGCTTTGCGGTTTTTTCTTCGCATAGACGGCTAGCAATTTTTTTAGGTCTATTTCTGATTTTTTTAAACGAGCTTTTGATTTTTTAACCCGTAGTTGTGCCGTGATAATGGTGGCGGGTAATGCTTTTTTCATGGTATTTTCCTCAAATGAATGATATTGATGATTAATGGCGGGTTATTCCACCATTTCTTTTAAACGTTTCAAGAGGCGGACTTTAAGTACGTTACGCGCGGGCTTTGCTTTGAAGACAGTGGGCTCCCCTGTGAATGGGTTGATACCTTTTCTTTTCTTCGTCGCGGGCTTTTGCTTGACCAAGACTTTGACGAGGGTCGGAAGCGTGAATTGCTGGGCACCACCCTTTCCTAAATGGCGCTGCATAACTTTCATCAACTCTTCAAAGATAGTGGAGATATTTTTCCTGGTGACACCTGTTGTCTCTTCTAAATGTTTATATAAATCATACTTTTTTAATGGTACGGTGATCGGGCTCAGTTTTTTAGATGTCCTTTTACCACTAGGGCGTCCCTTTTTTTGAGTCACAGCTGTTGTTGCCGATATTTTTGCAGTTGCTTTTTTTGTTTGAGTTTTTTTGATTGGCATCCAATTTTTCCTATAACATGTAAAAATAGCCGGTCAACATAACATATTATAAACAGTAATGCAGTATTTTATTCTTTTCTTTTGCTGTCATGAAAAGTTCTTATAAAAACTGTTGCTGATAAGAGGTCTCCTATTCTTTAATAGGATGAGACCATTCATTTTAATTGAGCCATATCAACAGCCTTGTATAAGAATCCCCATCGCGATGAGCCACTTCAAGTGCATGCTTCGCATCTTGAAGTGGGATGGGTATATCTCTCTTAAGAAAAACAGCTGCTTTGGCCGATGCATCATAGGAATGGAGCTATGAATAGGCTCATACCGGCATGCATCCGTATCGTTAGGGTCTCAGCATTGTCACCGGGGTAGATGCTAATATTGAAGTCATAATGCTGCATTCTATGGTGTTTAGCATGAATGCCTGGTACATTATGCCTACGCTTATACGAGGCGTATGATGTCGCGTAGGAGTGGGACTATTTTAGGATGGCGAAGGGTGTTAGTCCTAGGATCTCATCCTGACTTTCCGAATGCTTTATGATAGTATTCTCTAATTTTACTAGATAAAACAGTATCACTATGTCTTTAGTTGTTTTGGGCGTCAGTTATCAATTAACACCCTTGGTGGTGCGAGAAAAATTGATGTTCCAGCCGGATCATATGCAGCAAACATTAAAAGGTTTAATCAACGAACCCTATGTTGACGAGGCTGTGGTGTTGTCTACCTGTAACCGTACAGAAATTTATACCTCCGCTTCTAAGGTTGAGCCGCTCAAGCAGTATTTTGCTAGAAAAGCACGAGTGCAAGACAGTGAGCTCGATAGTTATGTTTATACTTATTATAATGATGCAGCCGTTCAGCATGCGATGCGCGTGGCCAGTGGTTTAGATTCGATGATCATGGGAGAGGCTCAGATCTTAGGACAGATGAAGAAAGCTTATGCTTTGGCATGCGAGGTAGGTACCGTAGGAGTTCAGTTACGTCATTTATTTCCGGCAACCTTTGCAGCAAGCAAGCGCATTCGTCAGGAAACCGCTATTGGCCATAATCCTGTGTCGATGGCTTATGTCATTGTGCAATTGGCTAAAGAGGTCTTTTTAGATTTACCAAAAACCCGTGTATTGCTTATTGGTGCTGGTGAAACGATAGAACTGGTACATACTTATTTGCATGCACAACAGGTGCAACAGTTGATTATTGCTAATCGTACACTTCAACGCGCTCAACGTTTAGCGACTTCATCTCAAGCGACACCTATTCGATTGGCGGATATTCCCTATTACCTGAGTGATGTGGATATTGTTATTGCTGCCACCTCAAGTCAATTACCCATTTTAGGGAAAGGCATGCTAGAAAGTGTCTTAAAGCATCGCTCAGCGCGACCCTTATTTATGGTCGATCTTGCTGTTCCGCGTAATATTGAGCCAGAAGCAAGTGAGTTGCTTGGAGTGCATTTGTATAATATCGACCATTTACAGTCGATTGTCGCGACTAATTTACGCAATCGCACCCTAGCTGCCGAACAAGCTGAAGCTATGGTTGATATACAAACGGCTCATTACCTGCGTCGCTTGCGTGTGTTGAAAGCAGGTGATTTAATACGACGCTTTCGCACGCGGATGGAAAAATTGCGTGACGAGGAATTGGCTCGCGCTTTGCTCCAATTGCAGCGTGTAGAGTCCTCTGAGAAGATAATGGCCTCTCTTGCGCGAAATTTAACCAATAAAATGCTGCATCGACCGACCGTTGTTTTAAGACAAGCTGCTTGTGAGGCACGTTTAGACCTTTTGCTGTCCGTGAAGGATTTGTTTGACTTATAATCTACTATCATGGATTTATGGTTCTCATGATGAAATCAACATTGTTGCAAAAACTACATACGCTAGCTGAGCGTTACGCAGAGATATCAGGGTTATTAGCAGACCCAGATGTGATTCAAGACCAGCAGCGTTATCGAGCGCTGACGAAGGAATATGCTCAACTGGATGCCTTAGTACAATGTTTTTATACCTATCAAAAAAATACTGAGAGTCTGGAAGCCATCCAGCAGATGCTGCAGGAGGAAGAAGATCAGCCACTAAAACAATTGGCAGCAGAGGAGCTGGATACTCTGTTTGAACAAAAAGCAGCATTAGAGTCCGAATTGCAGCAATTGCTGTTGCCTGAAGATCCTGATGATGGTCGCAATGTTTTTATAGAAATTCGTGCTGGTGCTGGTGGGGATGAAGCAGCCGTTTTTGCAGGCGATTTATTTCGCATGTATATGCGTTATGCAGAAACACAACGTTGGAAACTCCAGGTTGTGGCTTCTCATCAGAGCGACCAAGGTGGCTTTAAATATATTACGGCGAGTGTTGCTGGTGATCAGGTTTATGCACAATTAAAATTTGAATCGGGTGTGCATCGTGTACAACGGGTACCGGTTACAGAATCACAGGGAAGAGTGCATACTTCTACCTGCACGGTGGCCATTATGCCAGAAGTCGAATCCATTGATGCGATTGATATTCTGCCTACCGACTTGCGCATTGACACGTATAGGGCTTCAGGGGCTGGGGGGCAACATGTTAATCGTACCGATTCTGCGGTCCGAATTACACATTTACCAACGGGTTTAGTGGTAGAGTGTCAAGATGAGCGCTCTCAACATAAGAATAAAGCGCATGCGCTCTCCTTATTAAAAGCCAAATTATTGTCTGAGGAGCGTCATAAACAAGCAGAGGCACAGGCGCAGAAAAAGCGTTTGTTGGTCGGCACAGGGGACCGTTCAGAGCGTATTCGTACCTATAATTATCCCCAAGGGCGAGTCACTGATCATCGTATTAATCTCACTTTATATCAGCTTGAAACCATTATTAATGGGGACTTGGAATGGATTATTGAATCTTTAAGTCGAGAACTGCGAGCCCAACAATTGGCAGAATTGGGTGATCACTAATGGAAACGGTTGGCTCGAGTATTCATCATATTGCACAAGCGTATGCGATGCATTCTTCATCTGCATGTTTGGACGCTGAATTATTAGTGGCTCATACTGTGGGGCATGAACGTACGTGGCTTTGGGCGCATTCGGATAGGCTATTAACGGTCGAACAGCAACATGCATTATGGCTTAAAGCCAAGCGTCGTTTAGCGGGTGAACCGATGGCTTATATTTTAGGGCGCCAAGCCTTTTGGTCTTTATGCTTAGAGGTGACGCCTGCAGTACTGATTCCGCGCCCTGAAACGGAATTATTGGTTGAATGGGTACTAGCGCGTTTTTCTAAAG
>JABABH010000024.1 GCA_014238325.1 Coxiellaceae bacterium
ACCTATTACCAAAAAAGTAAAGAATTTTCTGATATTCTGACGTCTTCATTCCCCGCAAACTCTGAGGGGGCAAAAGCTATTCGGGACGCTGAAAGATGTGTTCTACGATTTGAGGCTTATTCGCAGATGTTTGAATTGGAATGTAAAGTCTGGACGCTGGCGAAAACAAATGCGCTTTATCAGGCTACGTGGTGGCATAATCATTTGTTTAATCCTGATATGCAGGATGATGCTGTCATTCTTGGGTTTGAACCTGATTGGGAAAATAGTCGTGCTGAGCCATCTCCGGTTTAGGGGATGATTTAACCGTAGCGGTTGCGCGTTGCACTTGCTTCCAACAACCAGTTTTCGACACTACTGCGTCCGGGAAAATCTTGTTGTTTTTCCGGCCTTAAAAGATAATATCCGAAATCTGTTCTGACTTCCAAATTACCCAAAGGCCGTACCAGTTCGCCGGAACTTAGCATATGATCTACCATATGGCTCCATCCCAAAGCCATTCCCAATCCATCTTTCGCTGCCTGCACGGCTAATGGGTAGGTGTTGAACGTTGTTGCCTGATCTCGGTTAAAACCGACAACTCCGCGTTTTGCTAACCATGTTTTCCAACCCATCCACTCAGAATGCGTACTGGAAATTTCTATCAATGCTTGGTTTGGTAAAGTGCTCATATCAGCTATTTGTGGATTAGCTTCCAAATAGGTTGGCGAGCAAACCGGAAAGATGGTTTCACCGAAAAGAAATTTAGTATGATAACCTGGCCAGTTACCGTTGCCGCGTAAAATAGACAGATCAACATTGTCGGCAAGGCATTCTTGATCATTGTCTGAAGCGATGAGCATGATCTTGAACTGTTTATTAGATTGATTGAATTTATGTAGCCGAGGCATCAACCATAGTGACGCAACTGAATTTGTTGCAGCCAGTGTTACTGTGTTATTGGTATTCTTTGATATCATCTGATGTGAAACATCGCGCAGAATTTCCAGTGCGGGATTGATTTTATCTCTGAGCATACGGCCCTGTGCAGTTAATTTGATAGACCGATGACTGCGCAGAAATAAAGGTGTCCCATAATGCAGTTCTAATAATCGCACTTTACGGCTGATAGCCGTTTCACTGATATGTAAGTCGCGTGAAGCTCCTGCAAAACTTTGACATGCTGCAGCAGACTCAAACGCCAATAGATAATCTAATGGGGGGAGCGGGTTTCTTTTCTCAGGCATTTGCTTTGACCATACGTTTCATTTTTGCTTTAATCGTTGTCTTAGCTGTGTCAAGTAAATCAGCAATAAACAAGATACGAAGTTTCTATAACGTATTGATTATGGCATATTATTTTTTATTTGCCATCAATTTATTTAGGCAAAGGCTCGCAAATCTTGTGCTTTAGTAGGTTGGTTTTTTTTCAGTCTTTTCTGGACTTTGGGAGCGTTATGCCGGACACTTTTTCATGCTGAAGTGAGATTCTTCAACCAAACATAAAAAATGCTAAGAAAATTA
>JABABH010000025.1 GCA_014238325.1 Coxiellaceae bacterium
AGATACCTTTATGACAGCGACACGAACTGAAACACGTAAAAGCTCTTTGGATCAGTTAGAGCGCCATCATCAATATTTACGCCGTGAAGATGAAAAATATATAGAAACACGTCGCCAACTGAAAAATGCATTAATGCGTGGTGCATGGTAAGATTATTTACTTTACCGCTTGCCAAGGCGGTGGAGCGGAACACTCAAAGCTGGGCCGTTTCTGTAATTTATCAACAATACCGGCTATTTTTGTATGGTGATGCCATTCAAACGCTCGTCGATCATCGGCCCAAAGCAAAATACAAGCCAGCGCATAGTCACAAACATTTGGTTCATCTCCCTTTAGCCAAGTTTGTGACTGTGCCTCTATCCAATTCAGACATTTTCCAACACGCACCATATGGCGTTCCGCGGGATCAAAACCAAGTTTATTGGTGCCGACCGATTCTAAACCAGCCCATTTTTGTTGGTTTGCGGCGACTAGGAAATTTCCAATATCTAAAACAACTGCCAATAGTTGGCGATCTGCAAGTGGGTCCCAAAAGGGCTCTTTGGCTTCTTCCGTCATGGCCCATAGCTGTTCAACAACTTGCGATGTGGGGAAAATAGTTTCGCCAACAGTTTTCAAGACAGGTACTTGCCCAACAGGGCTGATTTCAAAGAAATCATCAGGTAGTGGAAAAGAAACCTCTACCTTTTGAACGGGGATATGCCATTCATCGATTAAAATTCGACAAAGCCGCGCAAAAGGTGAGCCGCCAACATAATATAATTTTGCAGGTTCTAATTTATTCATCAGTCAAATCCGAGAAACGTTCTAAGAATCTTCCCTTTACTTCTTTAGGAGCATGCGGTCGTAAGCTGTGTTTTGGCAAGTCCGATAATACAGGTTTGCCAAATAATTTGTCAGCTTCTTCAGTCGAAAAACCAGCAATTTGAACAGCCTCTAGCCAAGCTGATAACTTGTCAGCACGTTTAATTTGTTTTTTAATCAAGTCAGGTGTTTTGGCAGGCAAGCCAAAACGCAAGTGAATAGCAGCGGTTAATCGATTATCTAGAATTTCATAGTCGGGGCCAACAGCAGACTTAACAGGGGAGATCATATCCCCGATAACGTACTCAGGTGCGTCATGAAGCAAAGCTGCCAGTCGCCATTTGCGGTCAATGCGGGGATTCAAAAGTGTAAACAGTTCTTCAACAAAGACGGAGTGTTCTGCAACGGAATATGGATAATCGCCGATTGTTTGCCCATTCCATCGTGCTACAAAAGAGAGACCATGTGCTATATCTTCAATTTCTATGTCCAAAGGTGACGGATCTAACAAATCTAGCCTGCGTCCTGATAACATACGTTGCCAAGCGCGTGGTTGCATAGAGTCCCGTGGCATAAAATCTCCAATTATTCGCATAATAAATAGCTATAGAAACAGCACACTTGTCGATACCCAATCTCGGTGATACATGCCACCCTTAGAAAGCAAATTTTTCAAAGGAGCCGCATTATGGCCAATGATTATATA
>JABABH010000026.1 GCA_014238325.1 Coxiellaceae bacterium
CACGTTCATCATGTCCACCCCCCAAACCAGCGCCTCGACTTCGTCCAACCGCATCGATTTCATCAATAAAGATAATACAAGGTGATTGCTTCTTGGCTTGATCAAACATGTCCCGGACGCGCGAAGCACCCACACCCACAAACATTTCAACAAAGTCAGAACCAGAAATAGTGAAAAATGGAACTTTTGCTTCACCCGCAACAGCTTTCGCCAATAAAGTTTTCCCTGTACCAGGTGGACCAACCAACAGCACACCACAGGGCATTTTGCCACCTAATCGTTGAAATTTAGCTGGATCTCTCAAAGATTCAACGAGTTCTTTGACCTCTTCCTTTGCTTCATCGATGCCTGCCACATCACCAAAAGTTGCTTTAACTTGGTCTCGGTTCAGTAAACGAGCTTTGCTTCTTCCAAACGACATCGGGCCTCCACCGCGCCCTCCACCCTGCATCTGCCGCATTAGGAATATCCATACAAAAATCAGGATTAAAAATGGTAATAAATTCAAAAATATGCGTAGCAGTAAACTTTGCTCCTTAGGTGGCTTACCCTCAACGTTCACGCCTTGCGCTACTAAATCAGATAATAAATGCTGATTCTCTAACGGCAGGTAGGTTGTAAACTTTTTATTATCAGTGGTCGTTCCTGACATCATTCTGTTTTGGATGACAACCTTGGCAATCTTCTTATTATTCACCGCCTTAATAAACTGCGAATAGGTATAACTCTGTGCTGTGGGTTGACGCACACCAAAATTCTTAAATGCAAATACTAATGCCACTGCAATAATGACCCAAAGCAGTGACTGCTTTAACATGCTATTCAACAGAGTTCCTCTTTCCTGTTTATCAATCAAAAATAGATGGTGCATTGCAATGAGCAAAGCTGTTCAAAACAAACACAATGCCATCCATCTCAATATTCAATAATATGGAAGCTTTCTTGCTCCTTTCAAGGCTACTTCATCAAGTATAGTCTCTTATTTCTATGCATACTGTGCCAAACCCATGATTTTGAGTGATCACCATGACTGATTTCAAGATGAACAACACATTTCCAAATATCGTGGCATCATGCCATACGTAAATATGAAAACATCAATTTATTATAGGAATATGCATGATGTATGCTGCTGCCTCAGGGTATCAGGATAAACATTTTTTTGTACCTGTCAAACAATACCCCTGTATCATGGTTTGGTCGCTCATAATCTAAAATAAACCCAACTCCAACTTTGCATGATCAGACATCATACTGCGGTCCCAAGGTGGATCAAAAACAAGTTGGATATCCACTTGACTGACCCCTGGAATACATTGGAGGTTATGTCGCACATCTTCAACGAGTACAGGCCCCATACCGCAACCAGGCGCCGTCAATGTCATCTCAACACGCACCCCATACGACCCATCGGCGCATGCTTCGATATCACAAGCATAGATTAAACCAAGCTCTACAATATTCACCGGGATTTCTGGATCAAATACCTGGCCTAATTGTGCCCATATTGTGTCTTTTATACTGGTACCAGACGGGAGATCTAGCAATACCGACTGGCTCGTCTCACCGAGAGCGTCCGCATCCTTTGAATCAATACGCGCTAAATTACCCAACATATTCACGGTAAAACTATGGCCGAGTTGCTGAACAATGGTCACTGCCGTTCCCGCCGGTGCCAGCCACTCTGATCCCGAGGGGACGAAACGTACCGTCGTATCTCGACTTAAGATCACATGTTTATTCGCCATGATGCTGCCCTCAATACTACGATGGTAAATTAAAGCTCTCTCCACACCCACATACGGCCTGCGCTTCTGGATGCTGAAACTGTAA